>NZ_NPDQ01000004.1:300000-489086 GCF_002812125.1 Leptospira brenneri | reverse complement strand
AGTAGAATTAGAAAAAATAAAAAATTCAGTTTATTATTTAGGAACATTTTTTAAATTATTTCGCATAACGAACTATATCTGTGTTTGATTGCGATAATATAGTTTATATCCGAGGCTTTTTGTTTTGTGTTTAGTTCTCACATTCCTGTGCTTTTCTGCTATTCGTTTATCATGCTTGTTTTGCATATTTTTTGCTTTCTTCTGATTTTAGAGACATAATTTATTTATTCTTTTTCCCGATCTTGATAGGATTCCATGATCAAATAAACGTTTAAAATGCGGGAGTAGGCATAGCTTCGCCCCCTGAGTCCCATTTTATTTTAAAAACGAATCTGAGTCTTTTTTGTTTCAGCTCACGCGCAAACGTTTTTTACCTAGTTGTCCAAAAATCTCGTATAACAGGTATTTTTTATTCTAATTTATTTAATTTTTTTTTTGGTTTTATGCAATAAAAGAAAATTTGCATATATTGATTGTTTTAAGTTTATCTTAGGTTGTTTCTAAATTTTTGAAGGGTAATAGTTGTTCGTCGCTAATTAGGTTTTCGAAATTTCTGAAGCTAGCGAGTCCTGACCAAATTTCTCTAAATGACCTGAGGAGTAACTCTCTGTAATATTTTTTGTCATACCTTATGACATAATGGAGGTTTTTCCTTTCAATCCTTTCTTCTGTTTTGTATCTTTCGCTTTTTTGTTCTAATTTTTTATTCACTACTAGATAACGAATCCTTTCTCCGGCTTGTACGTAGGACCCCATTGATAGTAAGTCTTTCACTACCACGGCACTAGGTGCATCGACTGTGTAACTTTCTGCATCTTTAGATGTTGATTTTTGTATGAGGAGGTCTTCCCAAGGAACAGCTCCTAATGATATAGCTTGATCATGTTTTTTGAATATTGCTAAGATCTCTGTTTCTTGTGTTTGGATTTCTTTAATGGTTTCAAACTTACACATCCATTGCACCATTTCCGTCTGTGCTTCTTTGATATAGATGGGGTAGTCTTTTCTTCTTGATACGATCCCTCGTCCTTTAAATTTTCCATTGGTGAACCGTCCCATATAACGGTTTGCTACTGGCATATTTTTGTCCATTGTTGATGCTGGAAAACTTAACCAAGAGAAAATCCCTTCGATTTCCATTGTTATTTGTGTTTTCTCTTTGATATCCTGGCAAACTTTTGTAAGGTTTTCTTCTGTAATGAGCGACTTATCTTTTTTTTGTATGAAGATGCAGTCGGTAATGGCGTGGATCAAATCATAGCCGTGTGCTTCGGCTACTTCTTTTGCTGTCAATAATTTTTCTCTTCCAAAGGCAGTTACTGATTCATGACTTTCTAGTTTTCCAAATTTTGCATTTCTATAACCCAAATACCCGAAGGAGGTAACTAACATCCATTTTAAGCTGGATTCTTTTTGTTTGATATAAACTTTATCGATACGCTTTGTATCTTTACTTTGTTTTTTGTAATGGGCTCTGCGTTCTACAATATGGGATAGTGCTTCTGATACGACCCCTTTTCTTTGATTACAAATTCGATATCCAAGAGAAGGTACTATTTCTACTTTTGGATCGTTTTTACAACATAAACAATTGATTGTTTCGGGAGAAATGTTGTGTAAGACCATAACCTTCGGATACATTTGTGAAAAGTCTAACTGCGCCACATTTTCTAATACAAATCCATTTTGTATATCAGCTTGAAAGACCAAACCACCTTTATCTGCATTTAATAAGTCTAGGGCTGTCTTGGGTGCTTCTAATGCACTTTTTTGCCAAGGAACTAAATAGTTCATTCTTAAGGCTACGTCAACTTCAATGTAAGTAAGGGCTTTTCCTGTTGATGCTCTTGCCATCTTTTGGATTGGTAAACGAGAGATACGTGCAAGTTCGATGATTCCCATAAGGTCTGCTTCTTTATAGACAAAACCATTTCTTGAGTCTATATGCCATCTTCCAAAGAGAGGGTAGGAAGGGGCTCTAAAGACAATGGTTCCGTAAGTGTTGAAACTTGTTCCTTTGGTTTGTATGGATCTTCGTATTGTGCTTGTTTTGTCTCTGTCGAATTCTGTTGTTATATGGTTTTCTTGTGCAGCTCTGAAAAGATAAGGAAAGATAACTTGGTCTCCATACGTTGTGAGAATGATATCGGGGTCATCTTGTTTTACTATTTCATTTAGCTGATGGATGAGATCTTTGGGTTGGTTCGTCGGTATTTTGTAAAGATTAGAATTCGTTTCAATGACTAATGCATTGTTTTGCATTGGGATTCTATGGCTTTTTTCTAAATAAAGTGACATGATTTTGAAATTAGGAACTTCATAGTCAAAATCTTCTATGTTTGTAAAACATTGAATGCCTTTGATTTTGCGTTGATTCTTTTTAGTTTCGTAGCTTACCTCCAGATGGGCGAGGGGATAGATGCCTTTTTCAACCATATAACCAGTCGTAATTTCAATATCAGAGTGATAAATATCGTATTTACCATATAGATAAAAGAGTTTGTTTGTTATTTTAGGTAAAAGTTGTGGTTTTGAGATCACTAATTTGAGAACGGATACGATTTTATTTTCGTAAAATAGGCGTTTCTTTGTGAAGTTTGGAATTTCGGCTAATGCATCTAGCTCGTAAAATCGTTTTACTATTTTTTTTAGAATATTAGGTGCAGCATTTACATAGATTACGGGATAGAACTCATCGAAAAATAATTTGAGTTCTCCTGAGTCTGACCTAAGCCAAAGGTAGATTTTTTGTTCGGAGTGATAGATATCAAACAAGTAACCTTTGAATGTTTCCATGGTTTATGGTGGGGCTTACTTATCTGGAATTTTTTCGAGACGTTTTTTTAGATCGTTAATTTCTTTTTTTAGTTCGATGAGCATCGAAATTATCATAGAATCAATAGGGTAAGGTAAGGATGCCATAACTCCAGCTTGCACTTGTAATTTGGAAATTCTAATTAAATCATCAAAGATTTCTTGGTCCGATCTCCGAAGTGATCTGCGGAAATCAGACAAATTCTCTTCTATTTGTAACATTTGACGAGAATAGGGGGTAATGGTTCTTCCCATGTTAAACTCCTGTGATTGAGGTTTTTCTTGTGCGAATCCGAGATAGACCTTCTTCTATTTTGAGTTCCCATAAGTTTTGTGTTGCACGTAATAGTTTTGGAAAAAAGATTTTGAAATTTTTATGTGAATAGGTCCAAGATTCAATGATGAGTAATGGAAGATTTGCATCAGGAAACTTTTCTATCAATTGCAACATTAAATTCAGTAAAAACAAACCTTCATCATCTTTAACATCCCCATCGAAGAATTGTTTGCAAGGAGCTAACAAAAAGTAGATGGTATTATCATCTTTGGAAGTCATTATTTCTTTTAAGGCATCCAAAATTTGATAAGGGGTGAAGGCTCTTTGGACTCTGATTTGTTCTAAAAAGGGTTCTGGCTGTAAATTCTGTTTTCGAGTTTCCTCTGCTATGGTAAAGGGGTTGAAACGAATGGCACAGTCGAGATTGAAAACTTGAAAACCCGAACAAACCATGGCGTATTGCCAAAAATGTGCCAGTTTGTACATTCCCCTTTCTCCAGTGAGTAAACCAATGTCTCTTTGGTTCCAGTTTTGAATGGGTTCGTAGGCATCTGTCGAAATTTGGAGTTTTTTCGTGAGAACCATTATGCTAATTGTATGTATAGTAAAAATATGTAAAGTGTAATTTGCGCAAGAGTTTCCTTTTTTATTGATTGGAAAAAGTAAGTCACTTACCTTTTTCTCTGGATTGAGCTTTCGGTTTCGATGAAAGATTGGGACTAATTTGAAAAGGGAAGTGGGGGAAAGGAGAGATTGGGAAACCGTCGGTTTTGGGTGGAATTAGCTTTGGAGGACCCAAGCCGATTGCAATGTTTTCTCTAGAGATTATTCGGAATCTCTAGAGATGATGAGAACTTATAAAGGGGGAACTTCTTGGACGGTTTTGACTCCGGTCACAAAATAACTTGTTTCAGCAAAACAACTAAATGGCACTCCTATATGTTCCTCATATTCTAAAACTACTCGTTTGCCGATGGATTCGTTCAATTTGTCAGCGATGGATTCGTCTCGAATGCTGAAGTAGAATTTTTCAGTCATAGTGCCTGGCATTGTGACAAGAGCCATTTCCCCCTCCCAAGTTTTGCAAATCCAACCCTTTTTGGAAAGTTTTTGAATGTAGCCTGCACGGTCTCCTTCGGAATAACTCCATTGTAGAGTAAGCCAAGTGTAACCAGCAAAGAGGATGGCGACGAGAATGAGAAGAAAGCTGAAACGAATTAAAAATTTACCCATAAGTTAATCCTGAAGTTTGGTAAGGTGAGAGAAAGTTTCAAGACAATATTTTGACTCGAGGTCGTCAATTTTTGAAATAAGGAGGAAATCCCCGCGCCAGGGATCAGAAGGGCTTGGTTCTTTGGAGGAGGCGACAAAGAACGGGAGCGTAAGCGCACCCCGGAGGAGCCCGGTCCGAACGAGATATGATTTTGATCCACTAACCGAGCGGAGGCGCACAAAACAAAAAGAATTAGGGGAGTATGCAAAGTATGAACCTTTTTCTAAAAAAAAACGGAAGATTTAGATTGGGATGGCAAGTTTTGGGAATCCATGGTAAAGGATAACCATTGGGTGGCGGGTCTAGTTCCCCACCCTCAAATCGGGCGGGGATATTATACCCTCACATTCCTTCCCACCAAACTCATCGGTAGGAAAATTTGGATCTATTCATTCGAAATAAGTTTTTAGTCCTGCTTCAAACTCGGTTTCTAAAGATTTAGAAGTCCACTCCCATTGGAATCCATTTCCTTTCACGGAAAGTGAGGATTTAGAATTCGACTTACCCAATGTATAAAAAGAAAGTCCTGCTTTTTCATACTTTGTTTTTACTTTGTCTTCGTCTCCTGCAAGAAAGCTGATCACAAAGGAAGCACCTGTTTCACCAAAACAAAGTTCGTCGAGACGAGAAAAAGTTTTTTGTAGTCCTTCTAGGTTTACTTCGAGTCCCTTGTTTCCAGAGATTACAATTTTTGCAAGTGCAACGAGTAAACCACCGAGTGACAGATCTTTTGCGGATGTGAGAAGCCCTTCTTTTCGTAGCGAGATCAGTGTGTCGATCGCTGCTTTTTCTTTCGCAAGGGAAATGTTTGGAATCTTTCCTGTATCTAGGCCATGGAACTTGTAAAGGTATTCGGAGGCAGAGATGGTAGGTTGGAATTCTCCCACAAGCGCATAGAGAACTTCTCCTTCCTTGCGAGGGTAGGTATGAAGTCCCTTGGCAACATCATCTATCACTCCCACCATACCGATGGTAGGTGTAGGGAAGACTGGCCCTTCCGGAGATTCATTGTAGAATGATACGTTTCCGCCAGTTACGGGAAGGCCAAGGAAGCGACAAGCGTCCCCAAGTCCTCTCACGCATTCACTAAAGATATAGTAGTTCTCAGGGATATATGGATTTCCGAAGTTGAGGTTGTTTGTCACCCCATAAGGTTCTGCTCCCGTTGCGGCAACGTTTCTCGCGGATTCACAAACAGCAATTTGAGCGCCTTCATAAGGGTTAAGATACGTGTAACGAGAGTTACAGTCTGTGGCAACGGCAATTCCTTTTTTGGTTCCCGGGATTCTGACAAGCCCACCATCTTCTCCGGGTTCTACCACTTTCACAAGTCCCACTTCTGTGTCGTATTGTTCATATAGAGGTCTTCTAGAAGAAATATTAAGAGAGGAGAGAAGGGTATTTAAAGCTTGGGATACAGTGTCTTTTGATAAATCAGCGATTTTATTTGTTTCGAACTTCACCACCTCATCGAGGTAAGCTGGTCTTTTTTCTTCTCTTACATACCTTGGTGCCCCACCACCAAGAACGAGGGAATCGGCAGGAATTTCTGCTTTGAGTTTTCCATCTTTTCTGATACGAAGAATTCCGTCTCCCGTGACGGTTCCAATTTCTACGGCATTCAGTCCCCATTTGTGGAAGATAGAAACAAGCTCTTCTTCTTTTCCGGTTTCGGGAATGACGAGCATTCGTTCTTGGGATTCAGAAAGCATAATTTCATAGGCATTCATATCCGATTCACGAAGTGGAACTTTGTTTAGATCCACATCCATTCCTGTTTTTCCTTTGGCACTCATCTCGGAAGTGGCACAGGAAATTCCAGCGGCTCCCATATCTTGAATTCCTACTAGGAGGTTCTTTTGGATGGCTTCGAGGGAGGCTTCCATCAGAAGTTTTTCCATAAAGGGATCACCGACTTGCACCGCAGATCTTTTTTCTTCGGATTCTTTGGTCAGGTCTTTGGAGGCGAAACTCGCACCATGGATTCCATCTCTACCAGTTGTGGCCCCCACGATGTACACTTTGTATCCTACTTTTCCTTTGGTAGAAGCAGAGGCCATTTGGTCGTGGCGTGCAATTCCTACCGTCATGGCATTCACAAGAGGATTTTTAGTAAAAGTCGGATGGATGAATAATTCGCCACCACCCACTGCAATTCCAAGTGAATTTCCATAGTCGCCAATTCCTTTGACGGCACGGGTCAGCAAATACTTGTTCCGTGGTTCTTTGGGATCACCAAACCTAAGTGAGTTGAGTGACGTGATGGGGCGAGCTCCCATAGTAAAAATATCTCGCATGATCCCACCAACACCTGTGGCAGCACCTTGGTAGGGTTCTACAGCTGTTGGGTGGTTGTGGCTTTCAATTTTGAAAACAACAGCAAGGCCATCACCAATGTCCATCGCTCCTGCATTTTCTTCGCCGGCTTGGGCTAGGAGTTTGTCCGATTTTGTCGGAAGGGTTTTTAATTTTAAAATTGAATTTTTATAAGAGCAGTGTTCCGACCACATGGCCGAGAAGATCCCGAGTTCCGTTGAGTTGGGCATTCTTCCTAAGATCTTTTGGATCTCTACAAATTCGGTTTCGGTAAGTCCGTGTTCTTTCGCATCTTCCAGACTAACTTTCTCTTTTTCCATACTAATTCCTTAAACGAGTTCCCTATAATTGCGATTGAAGTAAAGGAGGGGAGAGCCTTCCTTCGTGATGACTCCTTCCACAAGACCAATGAGGATCCAATGGTCTCCTGCCTCAATGACTTGATCGACTTTGCAGTCGAGAGAGGCTAAACAGTCCCTTAAAATAGGGGCTCCGGTGGAAAGAGTCTGAGGGTTTAGTCCTTCCAAAACAACCGCTTTGTCCAGGGAACCAGAAGCAAAATCAGCGGAAATTTGTTTTTGTTCAGAAGAAAGAATATTCACGGCAAAGTTTCCGGCTTTTTCGATGGGTTCTTTGGCACTAGAGTCTTTTGCCAAACAGAATAAAACTAACGGCGGTTCTAAGGAAACGGATGAAAAACTAGAAACTGTGATTCCTCCTTTCTTTTGAGAAGATGCATAAGTAATCACACAAACTCCACTCGCCCAAAGAGAGAGAGAAGATTTAAACTGGTCGGTTGATGCGGGCATAAAGCCTCCATATTGACAAATATCAATTTCTGGAAGGATTCTAAAAACCAAATTCCATTTGACCCAATGATAATTTGCGAGTGTCTTTGGGTTAAGGCAAAGGTATGAAAGCACTCACAAAACATAGAGAACTTATTTTTAATGATCTAAAAGAAAGAAAAGACCACCCTACTGCAAAGATGGTTTTTGAGTCCGTAAGGGGAAAAGCTGACAAAATTAGTTTTGCTACTGTCTACAATTCCTTGGAATATTTAGTGGAACACAGATTGGTGAACAAACTCAATATCGAATCTGATTCAGTTCGTTATGATGCCTTTTTAGATGACCACTCACATCTACTTTGTAGTGAATGTGGAAAGGTTCTGGACGTGGCTCCCTTAAGACTCAGTGCAGACACAGATTGGGCGGGTCTAGGGTTTCATGCAAATCATGTGGACATCGTGGTTTCGGGAACCTGTTCCTCTTGTAATTCCTAGTAATTTTTTCTGGATAGGGAGGTTCCCTATCCTATGATTGTCCTATGGGCATCATTCATTCACTCTCCGCGGACCTGATCAACCAAATTGCCGCCGGAGAAGTGATTGAGTCTACGCATTCGATTCTCAAAGAACTCATCGAAAATTCCATCGATGCGGGTGCCACTAGGATTGAGGTTGCTACGGACTCTGCTGGTTTTGGTAGGATCCTTGTCTCTGACAATGGACATGGAATTCAAAAAGAAGATATCCCTCTTGCCATCAAACGTTATGCCACTTCTAAAATCCAAGACTTCCATGACTTAGAACATCTTTTTACCTTTGGGTTTCGGGGGGAAGCTCTCGCATCCATTGCTTCTGTCTCTCGAATGATTCTTGAATCAGGGACAGAAGGAAATCGCACCGCCTATCGAGTCACAGTCGAAGAAGGGAAAATTGTCCAGGAAGAAGAGATCCCTTTTTTTCAGGGAACCAAAATTGAAATCAAAGATTTGTTCTATAATACTCCTGTTAGGCGAAAGTTTTTAAAAACAGAAACGGGAGAAGAGAAAAAAAATAGGGCCCGTGTCCAAACCATGGCGGTTTCGGAACCTGGGATTGGATTTCGGTATTTGCAAAACGGAAAAGAAGTTTTGAATGTGGTTCCTGAAGACGGCCTAGAACGGGTGCTCTCTGTTTATGGTGAAAATTTACGAAACCATCTTTTGCCAGTAAATTCCAGCCGGAATGGAATGACTCTTCGCGGGTGGATCTCTCATCCTGATTTTTATAAATCTTCTCGTACAGGACAGTTTTTCTTTGTAAACAACCGTTCGGTGGAACTAAAATTCTCTGCTCAAATTTTAAAACGTTGTTATGGGGAACTTCTCCCTAGCGGTGCCTTTCCTTATGCTTATCTTTTTTTTGATCTACCCCGCGAATTTGTGGATGTGAATGTCCATCCGCAAAAAAAGGAAGTTCGTTTTTTATCAGAAGAAACCATTACGGGAATTCTTTTCCAAGGAATCACAGAAGTATTAAGAACTTCGACTCCTGTAGAGTTTTTAGAAATGCGCCGTAGACTTTCGATGCCCATCCCTTATGAAAATCGAGAGGGGGGAGGTTTTGGCAGTGGGTATGGAGGAGGATCTGGGTTTGGTGGTCCAGGATTTGGATTCGGACAAATGGGAAATCTTCAGACAGATGGGGATGCGCTAATTGGGCCAAGTACCATTGAAGGAAGAGAGGGATTCTCTCTCGAAGGAATTGGTGCAGGAACCAACTTACATCTTTTAGGTGAAAATCTTACTAAACACAATCTTTTTGTTCCCAAAAAACATTATGGGGTTCTTTTTGAGACCTTTATCTTGGCAGAAGCCGAGGACGGACTTTATATCATCGACCAACATACAGCTCATGAGCGGATTCGTTATGAGGAAGTCCTTCGAGATCTCAAATCCAAAGCCTATAAATCACAAAGTCTACTCACTCCGATTCGGTTGGAACTAACCAAAGAAGAAGCAGAAGAGATGATGGGAGAGAAACAAAGATTTGGAGAACTCGGAATTGGTCTGGAACCTTTTTCTGGTGGCACCATTCTCATCCGCGAAGTGCCGTCGTATATTGATCCTGGTAAAGAAACCGAAACCATTTTGGATTTATGGGAAAGGTTCAAACACAAAGACCCAGAAGAAAGGGAACTCTACGATGAAATGGCCAAATGTGTGGCTTGTCGTTCGGCCATCAAAAAGGGAGACCAAGTGTCCGACCCCATCATCGGTGAACTTTTGCAAAGGTTATCTTACTGTGAAAATCCTTCTCTTTGCCCTCATGGTAGACCCACTCTCATCAAACTCACAAGAAAAGACCTAGAAACTATGTTTCACCGGATTTAAGGCAAACCAGCCATTCGAAAAACATTGATAGAATTCTCGGATTCGAAATTCTAGGCCTCATGCCACGCCCCCTAGAAGGCAAAAATATGACCCTGCGGGAGAAGGAAAAAATCCTCCTCCAAAAGATCAAAGCAGGGGATCCCAATGCCTACATGACTTTAGTGTCCCCGTTTCGGGAACGATTATTTCGCAAAGCAGTTTCCATGGTCAAAGATGGAGATGATGCGGAGGACATTGTCCAAGACGCCCTGATTTCTGGTTATAAATCCATCCAAAACTTCCGTGCCGAGGCCGGGGTTTATACCTGGCTCTACCGCATTGTGGTGAATAAGTCCAAGGATTTACTCGCCAAGAAGAAACGAGGCCGGGAAAAACCCATGGATGACTCAGGAGATAACCAATTTGTGGATTCTCGTGTCGGATATGAAAAAAAATTGGAACTTTCTGAAGAGTCTCGTTATCTAATGGATAAGATTGCACTCTTAGAAGATTCCTACAAACAGGTTTTGGAACTTCGTTATTTCGAAAATCTTTCGTATAACGAAATTGCTGAGATCATGGAATGCAACGTAGGTACGGTTAAGAGTCGTCTCTTCAAGGCTAAGGAGTTTTTGAAGCACCTCATCCAAAAGGACGATAAAGGAGAAGGGTTCTTTGAAAAGTAAGTTTATGAATTTAAAAGATTGGTTTCGCTCACAATATCCGAGTCTCTTCCCTGAGGAGACAGACAATGTGGTTCTCGAAAATAAGATTTGTTCGCTTTTCCAGCGTGTGAAGGAAAAGGAAGACACCATCCTTCCTCGAATGTCAAAAGACTTCGACACCCGCCTTCTCAACCTCCTCGAATCAGTTACCTTAGACAAACCAAACCAAAAGATCTCCTTCACATTCCGCGATTTAGTTGAAAACCGAACGGTTCAGTATTCTTTTTCTGCCGTGATGGCTTTAAGTCTTGTTTTCATTCTTGTGAGTCGCTCTTCCCAAGAACCAACTCTTTCTGGGAATGATACGGCTGGTGTTGTCATTGAACAAAACAACTATCAATACGAACCAACAAGCCTTGATCTGAATGAGTCTTACCAAAAACGCGTGTTACTTGATCGTTTGCGTTCTGCCCCAGGGGCCGTTTATGGACTTCGAGAACTCGAATTGTTTTATGAAAAAACAGGAAGAGAGTCTTCGGCTGATGAACTCAGACTTCTCATCGAATCTGTAGAAAACTAAATCTCTAAACAAAACCTTTGGCAAATTGGACGGCATCTCGCGAACGGATGTCGTCTGCCGAATGGAGAATGGCAAGAGCCAATTGTTCCATCCTTGCCTCCAGGCGAAAAGTTCCACCACTTCTTTCCTTACTGTCTGCCAGCCTTTTGAGTTCCGAAAACCAAATTTGAATTGTGGTCTCATCTTTTTTTACAAGAGGATGAAAGATTCCTTCTCTCCAAGCAAGGACAGGAACAAGTTCCTTCATCTCTTCTTCTCTTTCAGTGATCTCACCTGCTTTTTGGATGAGGGTCAGAAGGGGTGGCCAACGAACTATGGTATGAGGAAAGAGTTGAGGGTCATTTAAGAAGGCAGTACGATAAGTTTCAATTCCTTCTCTTTCGTTTCCCGTCATCACTTGTGTTTCTGCTAAAAAGTATAAAAGGACAGGGGACTGTTTGTTTCCCCCATAAAGTAAAACTTCGAGTGCCATTCCATAATCTTTGATTTTGATGAGGCAAGCCGCAAGGTCCCGTAATAGATCCTTATCGAGAGCATTGGCTCCTTCCCATTGGTAAGCGAGTTTTAGATGGTCTCTTGCTTCTTTTAAAATACAGTCTTGGGTGACAAAAAAACTATCGGTGTTGTGGTATCCACGTTTTCGAATTTCTGATTCAAAATCGGAAAAAAGATCGAGAAGGAGTTTGCCTCTTTCTTTTCCTTCCCTTGTTTTTAGAATTAAATCAAGTCTATGGTCCCAAAAACTTGCGATATAAAATCCGCTAATGGTGGGAATATCGAGGGGATCCCTGTCCAGAAGTACGGAATAAAGTGATTTTGCAGTTTCAAACTCACCATTAGAAAGATAAGTGAGTGCTTCTTCCGACTTCTGAATCATACTAGAGATTAGTGTTGGCTTTTTTTATCGTGGTGTTTGCTTGTTTGGGAAAGAATTTTATCTTCTAATCCATCGATACAAACATATACATCTTTGTCTTGGTTGTGTGCATTGAAATTACTTCCATCAGCATGTAACTTCATGTTAGAGTGGATTTCTCCATGAATGGCTTCAAATGATACTTCACAGGATACGATTTTTTGAACGTATTTTGATACTCGTTCTAATTTTTCGTCCGCGTATTTTTCAGCCGCTTCGGAGCGGTCTAAATGTTTCCAGGTATAATTGATTTTCATAGTTTGTCCCAATTTGGTATGTATATATTGTATTTTAGAAAAAAAGCAAACGTCAAATAAAAAAGAATTGAAGGTGAGTGTTTCTCGTCTTTAAGCTGGGAGCATGGCAAATGAAGAAAAAAAAGATGGGCCAGTAAAAAAATCCGCTCCTAAAAAGAAAAAGGTAAGTGTCACTGCAGCAAAAAAAACTTCTAAAGCGGCAACGAAAAAACCAGCCAAAAAAACAGAGATTCCTTCTCCACAAAAACAAACTAAATCCATTTACAACGATTCCAAATTTACCAAACACCCGGAATTCCCAGCTGAGGATCTCATAAGGATACTGATTCGCACTCCAAAAGAAGCCTTTGTCTTCTGGAAATTTTCGGAAAATACCTTAAAGAAGCTTTTAAAGGATTTGGATTCACCTTCAACGGATGGTTTACGCTTTCGATTGAAGGTAGAATATAAAAATATATTTGGAAGTGAACGAACGGAAATTTACGATTTAGCTCCGTTCACAGAATCGTATTATTTAAAATTTATGTTTCCTGTCAGAGACATCCAAACTTCTATTTTTGTTTCTTATCATCAAAAAGAAATTTCAGCTCTTCATTCTTCTGGGAAAGATCTCCCTGGGGGAACTGAATCTTTTCGGTTAGACAAGGAATGGATCCACCCACAGTGGATTAGTATGGGGCTTGTGGCCAAGTCTGCGGGAAGTGAAGAGTATTACTTCAAAGATGGGGACGCCTCTGAGTTTTATGTAAATCCTCGAAATAGAGACCAAGGAGAAGGGACGAAAGATCCCACCCAAACTCATTCCAGTTTTGGGAATGGATCAGGGTCAGGAAAAGGACTTTTATAATGAATCATTTTTTAAAAGGGCATTTAGTATTTGTTCTCCATGCCCACCTACCATTTGTTAGACATCCTGGATATGATACACCTTTCATAGAAGAAAACTGGTTAAACGAAGCGATTTTAGAAACATACATTCCACTGCTTAGAGTGTTTCGGAATCTAAAAAAAGAATCGGTTCGGTTTCGGATCACCATGTCTTTCACTCCCACCCTCTCTCTGATGTTAACCGACCCTTATTTACAAAATCAGTTTCGTAGTTACATCAAAAACCTCATAAACCTTGCCAAAGCGGAAACCAAACGAAATGTAAAGGATCCTCATCTCCATTACCTTTCGACAAGATACTTGGAGCATTTTTTAGATACAGAATCTATCTTTGAAGAAAAGAAAGGAGACCTCACCCAACTCTTTTTGCCTTTTGTGGAGTCTGGCGAATTGGAAGTGATGACAAGTCCTGCCACACATGCCTTCCTTCCTTTTTATGATTCCGAACCTTCTATCTTTCGTTCACAATTGAAAAACGGTCGTAGAACCTTTCGCCGCATTTGGGGGAGGGATCCGAAAGGGATTTGGTTATCGGAATGTGGATACACTCAAAAACTAGAAGAGGAACTCGATCGGGAAGGGTTTCGGTATTTCTTTGTGGATACCCATGGAATCACACATGCCAGCCCAAGGCCTAAGTTTGGAGTTTATGCTCCGGTGGAAGTAGGGTATGGAGTTTTTGCTTTTGGACGTGATCCAGAAAGTAGCAAACAAGTTTGGAGTTCCATTGATGGGTATCCTGGAGATTACCGGTACAGGGAATACTATCGCGACATAGGGCATGACCTACCTTGGGAAGAAATTTCTCCTTATCTCCATTCGAATGGAGTTCGGATCAATACCAGCATCAAATACTTCCGGATCACAGGGAAAACGGAGGAAAAAGGATACTACCATCCAGACTGGGCCATGGAGGCTGCGGGAAACCATGCAGAAGATTTTTTACGAAACCGCATCCGCCAAGCCGAGTATCTTTTTGAAACAAACAAACAACAGGCGGTGATTGTTTCTCCTTACGATGCGGAGTTGTATGGGCACTGGTGGTATGAAGGTCCACAGTTCATTGAATTTTTATTCAAAAAAATCCACTTCAATCAAAATACCATTCAGTTGTCTCATCCCTTGGAAGCGGCTCGTGCTCTTCCCAGGATCCAGTCTGTGGAAATGAAAATGTCTAGTTGGGGAGAAAATGGATATGGGGAGGTATGGCTCAATCCTTCCAACGATTGGATTTACCCTCTCATCCATTCCTTAAGCATTCGGATGCACAAAAGAGCTCATGAATTGAAATCGGGAACTGAATTGCAAAAACGGATTTTGAAACAAATGGGTAGAGAACTTTTACTTTTACAAAGTAGTGACTGGGCTTTCATTATGAAAACGGGGACTATGGTGGATTATGCGGTAAGGCGTACCAATGTGCACACCAATCTCTTTCTTACTTTGGAAGGGATGCTGCACGGGCCAGTGGAGGAAGAGATCCTAATGGCAGCGGAGTTAGAGAACAATGCGTTCCCTGACATTCGGATTGAAGATTTCTACTAGAATTCTTCTAAAAATTTCTTGCCTGGAAAGGGGTCGGTAGGAGGCTTAGCTTAAGTCGGAGGGTTTTATGTCGAATTCGTATCGTTTTCCCTTGGTTCTTACACTTCTCTTTTTTGCAGCCAACTTCTTCTTTTGCCGGTTGATGCATAAAGAAAAAGCGGAAGGAGTTTTTCGTATGGATGATTCTGTCATTCGGTATACAGAAGCATTGGAAGCTTCTGATTCCGCAAAGACCTCTACCAAAACTTCTTTTGGAAATAACGGTCTCCTCTAAGAGACCGTTTGCGTTAGTTTTCCCTTTCGGGACAATACAGCCGTGACAAATATCCTTAGTTACTTCGGTTTGAAGTCCACGTTGTCCCAGTAATCCTTTCCATAATCAAAAAATATTTCTGATCCTTCAGGGATTGTTTTTAATACCTTAAACCGAGCTGTTTTCCATCTCACAGAAGTGATGAGTTCTGCATTTGGTTTGGAGGAATGGTTGATATAACGGGTGTAATTGGACTCACGGCCTTCACCATAAATCCACCAGTCCTTACAGATCCAAAGTAGGTATTTTGAGTCTACGTATTTGTTTGATTCCGCTTGTTCATCGGTAATGATTTTACCCATGTAGTAACCAACGGTATCTCCCTTGTATAATGTTTGTTTGGTGAATAGTCCCATTCCGATATTAGGGACGGAGGAAGGTTTTACAATAAAGTCCTTCTCGGCATACACTACCGGTTTCCTTTTTTTGGCCTTCTTTACAGATTTCTTCTTCTTCATTTTCTTCCTATATGACATAAGAGGAAAACAATTCTACCTTGTAAAGCCATTGGTATTTAAGATTGGATGGCCTGGTTTCCGAACTTTAAAGGTGAGAGGGGATCTATGAACCGGGAACCACAGAAACCAGCAGATGAGAAAACCAATGTTGTCAATCTAGCGATCTACCGAGCCAAAAAAGCACTCGAAAGAGACGGGTTTGAAGTGGTAGAAAATCCAGACGGAAAGATTACCCTTGTCATTCGTCTTGCGAAATAACACCCCCTTAGGATTTTGGATACATGACCGCTACATTGGAAGGCACTAGAATCGGAAACGGACAAAAACATTGTGTCATCGTTTCAAAGTTCAACGAATTTATCACAGAGTCTCTACTCAAAGGGGCAAAAGATGCCTATAGACAACATGGGATCACAGATTCCGATGTGACTGTTATCTATGTTCCCGGTGCCTTTGAACTCCCACAAACCGTAAAACGTGTCCTAGGGTCTAAAAAATACCAATTCTCTGCCATAGTCTGTCTCGGTGCCGTCATCCGAGGTGCCACTTCCCATTATGATTTGGTTTCGGGAGAAGCTGCCAAAGTAGGGTCCGTAGCCGATGGTTCCGTTCCTGTGATTTTTGGAGTCATTACGACTGAATCCATCGAACAAGCCATTGAAAGAGCCGGCACCAAAGCGGGAAACAAGGGTTACGAGGCGGCCACCACAGCCATTGAAATGGCAAATCTTTTCAAAGAGATCGGATGAGTTCTAGACACCGCGGGCGAAGTCTCGCCCTCATGTGCCTCTACCAAATTGACCTCGTTGGGACCGACCCAGAACGGGCCATGAAATTCGATTGGTATGACAAAAAAATCACTAGAGAAGAAAAAGATTATGCTGTCTTTCTTGTGAAAGGAGTGGTCGAAAATCGAAAAGCGATCGATACTCTAATCAAGAAGTATTCGGAGAATTGGGAACTTTCGCGTATTTCCGTGGTCAACCGTTGTATTTTACGTTTATCGATTCTTAGTTTGCAAAAGGAACCTTTCCTTGCGGCCCCCGTTGTGATCAATGAAGCCGTCGAACTCACTAAGGAATTTGAAACAGACGAATCGGCACAGTTTATCAACGGATTACTCGATGCCTTCTACAAGAAGGAGATCGTAGCGAAAAATCCTGAATTAAAATAAAAAATGGATCCCATCCAAAAAAACCGGTTTCGCATAGAGGAGCAGTCCTCTCAGCCAAGTTATTACCAGGAAGATCCATACTTAAGGAACCTGGGTCGAGAAAAAGAAACAACTTACGAATCGGAAAACACGGTACGCCGGCCCGTTCTCTCTTTTCTATTTTGGAGTTTCCTTGTATTTCTCGTCCTTGGATTTTTAACCGCCGGGTATTGGTGGTATCTTGAGAAAAAAAAGAATCCAGAAGAGATCGCAAAAGCATTAAACAACCTCCCCAGAGATAAAAAAGCTCTAGACCTTCTTGTTGATAAACCCTATCTTCCTGATGATTCCGTAAATCCTAAACTGGCCGCATGTCTCAATGCCTATCACAACCGTTATGTGAACCGAGTGGGAACGGTTTGTGAAGAGTTCTTAAATTCACCTGGAAGTGATGAAGATAAATCCATCGCACTCACTGTCCTTGGTGTGATGTATGATGAAGCGGGTCGTTATATCAATTCCATTGAAAGATTGGAAAAAGCCATCCAATACGATTCCAAAAACTATTTTGCATATTATAATTTGTCACTGGCTTTTAAACATGCTGGTAAATTTGAAGAAGCAAGGCGAGCCGCACAAAGAGCTAAAGAAATTGCACCTAACGACTACCGGGTTTCTTTATTACAAGGAAATTTGTTCCAAGAGATTGGAGACCCAGCCAGTGCCATCGAAGCCTACAAAGAAGGGCAGTCATTAGCTCCGACGGATGTCACTTTAACTTACAACTTAGCCATTAGTTACTTAAAACAAGGAAATATGGCCGAGGCCATTTCCGAATTCCAAAAGGTAGTACAAACAGCACCTAATTCCCAAACGGCCGTTTTGTCCTATGGCCATCTAGGAACCATATTCTACCAAAGAGAAGATTATGATAGGGCCGAGTATTACTTTCGTGAAGTGATTCGCCTCAAAACAAACGATGCTAAATCCTACTATAACCTAGGTTTGGTGTATTTAAAGAAAAAGGTTCCCGAAGAAGCAGCTAAGTACTTCCAAAAAGCCCTAGATTCCAATGCTAACGAACCAGAGGTTTATCGTTATATTGCGGATGCCTTTCTTTCTATGGGCCAAACCAATATGGCCATCACTGCTTTACAAAAGGCTTTGTTACTCAAACCTTCGGATGTAGATTCTCTTTTTGCTTTATCAGAGCTTTATTATAAAAAAGGGGAACTTGTGGAAGCGGAAGGCCTCTTTCGAAGGATCATTCGCCTCACTCCAGGGGATACCTATTCGGAAACAGCTTATGTAAATCTTGGAATCATTTTGGATGAAATGGAAAGATATTCAGAAAGTATTACCGCTTTCGAAGGAGCTCTTTCTTTAAATCCAAAAAACCAGTCTGCCTATTACAACTTAGGTCTTACTTATTTACATGCTGGTAAACCTACTATGGCCATTGAGTCACTTCGAAAGTCACAAAGTTTGGACCCCAATCATGTTCCTTCTCGGCTTGCCATCGCGGATTACTATTTGGAAAACAAATTTTATTCCGAGGCTATCTCTGAATACGAAGAAGCCATTGCTTGGAAACCAGAACTTTATGAAGCAAGGCTAAAACTTGCTGATGTGTACATCCAAACCAAAAACTATCCGGCCGCAGAAAAGATGTTAGTTTATGTTTTGGAAAATTCCAAAGATTCCAAAGAAATCAAACTTGCTCATAGAAAACTAGCCCTGAGCTATGCTAATAGTGGAAACTCTGGACTTTCCAAAAGAGCCAAAGAAGAAGCATTTCGCGCCACCCATATTGATCCAGAAGATATGGAATCAAGGTTAGTGCTTTCTAAAATTCTCATCGATTCCGGTTCTCTTGTGGACAGGGAAAAGGCAATTGAAGAACTCATTGTCATCACTCGTTCGGATGTGACACCAACCATTTCTTCCAAAGCTCATAATTATTTGGGAGTCTGTTATTTTAAAAATGGGGAATTTAAAAAAGCCCTTTCTAGTTTCCAAACGGCCATTGATCTAAACCCAAGCCTAACGGAAGCCTATGAAAACAAAAGGGCGGCTCGTGCACAATATGAGAAGTCCCTCGAATCAAAAAAGAGAACTTATTTTTGAGTTTATTTCAATTTTTCCCCCATAAAGAATTCCCCGAATTTTATGAAGAATGCCAGCTTACAGGTGTTCTTCGTTATCTTCCTGCAAAACATAGAGAGTATGGGGATAGTTACTTTATGGAAGAATACAAATCCCAGTATAAAAAATCTTATTATGAAGATGAACCAAACCTTCGGGCCATGGCAAAACGCAGGCTTTCTGTTTTGGAAAGGGTAGGTGCTAAGGGCGGTAATTCTTCCCTTTTGGAGATTGGATCTGCAGCAGGATTTTTTTTGGATGAAGCAAGGAAGGCCGGTCATTCGACCAAGGGTCTAGAACTATCTCCTAAAGAAGTGGAATACTCCAAAACGAGGCTTGGGTTGGATGTGGAGAGGGCTTCTGTTCTTTCCATTGCAAAGGAGGACTGGAAAGAGAGCTTTGACGTAGTATCCGCATTTTTTGTGATCGAACATATTGAGGACATTGATGGGATTTGGGAGAGAATCCAGTCTTGGACAAAACCGGGTGGGTTTCTCTATTTAGCCGTTCCCTCTAGTTTTGGACCAAGTTTTCAAACCAGTCCCAAGGATTGGTTTTCTACCCATCCTTCCGACCACTTTTTTGACTACTCTGTTCACTCTTTGAAAAAACTCTTGTCAATCCTTGGCTTTGAAGTGAACTATGTTAGACCTATGTCGTATCATTCCTACCGGGACTTAGGGCCTCGTGGCAAACTTCCTGAATGGCTGTATCGGCTGTATGCAAACCAGTTTGCTTATGGTGATACCATTGAACTTACCGCCAGAAAATTAAAACACTGAAATCCATTATGAAATTTAACGAATTACCTTTTCACGAGTCTCTCTCTAAAGCACTTGATAAAATCGGCTACACAGAACTCACCCCCATCCAAGCCAAATCCATTCCCTTCGCCATGGAAGGAAATGATCTCACCGGTCTTGCCCAAACAGGAACGGGAAAAACGATGGCTTTCCTACTTCCGACTCTTCACAGACTTTTGTCTGCTGACGAAGAAGAAGCTTTGCCCTATGCCCTTGTCCTTGCTCCGACGAGAGAGCTCACCATTCAAATTGCCGAAGAAGCAAAAAAACTTCTAGAGTTTACAGACTTCGGTGTGGCTACCATCATCGGGGGAACCGATTATAAGTCCCAAGAACAGGCGTTAGGGAACAAAGCCTGTCTCATTGTGGCTACTCCGGGACGCCTCATTGACTTTGTCAAAAATCACGGCCTTTCTTTAGAGAATATCAAAGTAGTGATCCTAGACGAAGCGGACAGAATGTTCGATATGGGATTTGTCCAAGATCTCAAGTACATCTTTCATAAATGTAAAAACAGAAAACAATCTCTACTTTTTAGTGCTACGCTCAGTTATGAAGTGGTAAGGCTTGCCAGTCGTTATCTAAACGATCCGATTGAAGTACATATCAATCCAGAAAAAGTAATTACCGAACGGATAGATCAAACCTTACTCCACTTAGGAAGAGAAGAAAAACTTCCCTATTTAGTGAACTCTCTTTTGCATAATGAAATCGAAGGTCTTGGAATCATTTTTACAAATTATAAAATGAACATTCCAAAGATTGTGTCCACACTTCGTAAATTTGGAATCACCGCGACGGGACTTTCTTCTGAACTCGATCAGAAAAAAAGAATTCGCCTGCTTCGGGATTTTAAAGAAGGAAAGTATAAGTATCTGATTGCGACAGATGTTGCATCACGTGGGATTGATATTGAAAACATAGACGTTGTCTATAATTATGATCTTCCTCAAGATGCAGAAAACTATGTGCACCGGATTGGAAGAACGGCCCGTGCAGGTAGAAAGGGGATGTCGATTGGACTTTGTTCGGAGACAGACTACACAGAACTCGAACGAATTGAACGGTATTTAAATTCTAAAATCCCCATTGCGGAAATCCGCGAGGAGTATTTAGAATTTCCTAAGGGTGAATTTACTCCTGTGTTTGCAGATGAAGCCATTCCTGGTGAAAAAAAATACCAAGACAGGGAAAGGGGAGAACGCGGTGGTCGCGGTGGGAAACCACGACGTGGTGGTGACAACCGAGGAGGCGAACACAGGTCAGGTGATCGGAACGAAAACCGTTCGGGAGACCGGGGACGAGGTAAGGGCAAAGGGGAGAAACACCACCCACCAGCAAAGATGTCGCACCCGCACCATCATGAGGGAGAAGGGGATCATAGACACCCGGCCAAAATGACCCACCATGAGTTCAAACATGGACAACATCCAAAGGATGGAAAAGGGAAAGGCCAACACCATAAGAAAAATCATTCAGGGAAATCTCACCAAAAGAATGATCCAAGACGGAATCTCTTCGATATCAATGAAGTGAAAAAATCTAAAAAACAGAAACAATCGATTTGGCAGCGAATTCTTTCTCTTTTCAAAAAAGATTAATTCTTTTCCTTTTTTGTTTTTTCCCCAATCTCTTAGTTGCTGAGGTCGCCAAACTTCCGCTCTATGGGAAGGGGAACTATGTGGCATTTTCTGATTTAAAAATGGTAATGCCGGAACTTTCTACCAAACTAAAGAAGTTTACAAGAGTCGGTTCTATTTACACTCCCCAAGGAAATCTCCAGTTTCGACTTGGATCCAGTTTTTATACCCTGGATGGTAAAATTTATAAAATCCCAAAAGCCATTTTGAAAAAAGACGAGGATGTTTATCTTCCTTTGGATCTTGTCGAGGCCATTTTACTCAACCTTATTTCCTATGATGTACGTTACCAGTTCAAAGAGACAGAGCTTTGGGTTCTCATTCCCAAAGACCCTGTTCCCAAACGAAATCTGAATGTGAAGGCCATTGTGATTGATGCAGGCCACGGAGGGAAAGATCCAGGAACCTCTGATCCCACAGGGAATTACGAAAAGGATGTGAGTCTCGGTGTGGCTCGTTACACTTATTTGTACTTACGAAAATACTACCCCGAGATCCGAGTCCAAATGATTCGCAAAAACGATCATTTTGTGGAGTTGGAAGATCGGTCCAAAATGGCAAACCAAGTATTGAACGATACAAGGGATGTGGTGTTTGTTAGTTTTCATTGTAATGCTTCCCTTTCAGATAAAGCCGCTGGGTTTGAAGTGTATTACCTTTCCCAAAGTCCGAGTACAGAAAGCGCTCGGGAAACAGCCCTTTTGGAGAATCTGTATGTGGGAAAACATAAGAACCCGGTTGTCTCCCAGATCCAATCTCAGATGTTGTCCAGTGTCACCCAAAGAAGGTCAAGGAAATTGGCCACGGCTGTGGCAGATCAGTATGAAAAGGCTCTGAGTCCTGAGATCCCGTCTCGGGGAGTGAAAAAGGCCGATTTTTCCGTCTTGCGAGGAAGCCTTATGCCTGCGGTACTTGTGGAAATGGGGTATCTGACAAACCCTGAGGAAAGTAAAAAACTACGGGATAAAAACTACCAAAAGAAAATTGCCCGGAGTGTCATCAAAGGAATTCATGAATACGCATCTTCAAAAGATTAAAGAACAACTTCGCCCTCTTGCTGAAACCATCAAAACTCTCATCATTCGATTTTATAAAATTGGGACGGGGGAAACCAAACTCACTCGCGATTTTATCTTTTTGTTTGCTTCTTGGTTTTCACTTCTCATCTTTTTTAGTTTCTTTATCCTAGCAGAACAAAATCCATTTCGTCTCCTGGTTCCTTTTCAACTTTATTCCTATCCCTCTCTGGATCATAGAGAACCGGTAGTAATTTATATTTCCAATGGAGAAGGGGAACAAATTCCCATTCACAGAAAGATTTTGAAACAGGAAGAAACAGGAGCCTTTATTTATCAACTAGTAGGGGAGGTTGGATCACCACCTTACTTTGATTCTGTGGAGGCCCTAGCAAAAGATGGAAAGATATTTTCCCCTAAAAAACTTTTGGACATTCGATTTGCTTTAAAACAGTCCTGGTTTGTGGAAAAAGATACCAAACTCATCATTGATTGGAATCTTCCTATTTTGCAGGATGTGATGGAAAAATACAGACTTCCTCGAACCAAAACTGATGAGCTAGCCGATTCGGAAGAGGAAAACCCAAACGCCCCCGTAGATACTATCACCTATTATACGGCAGGAACAGACACGGGTCCCAAGGAATCAGAGGAAGTAGTGAACAAACGTAGGATCCTTGCTATGGAGTCCACAATACGAGCGTTAAATGCTAGTCTTTTTGAAAACTTTAAGGATTTAAAAAGTATTGAACATAAATTTTCCGGGGAGGCAAATACTGCCTACCAATGGGAAACGATCTCTCCACTGGCGAGTCGCCCTTAAGTCAGGGTTTTTCCGAAGAAATTCTCCCGTTTTCCAAAATTTGCTTATGGAAAATGGGGATTTGCCGATCTTCGTATTGGAGAAATTAGAACTTTTTTTTAAAAAAAATAAAACGCTAAAGTCTACGAAAACCGCCCAAAAACCCTAAAAAACCTCAAAAAAACCAGAAAACACCGCAATTTCTTCGAATTAATTTCTTTTATCCGATCACCGACGTACAAAGGGAACAAATATAGATTTTAGGCACCATCGGGGCCTGAAAGCCAGACACAAAAACCAAAGAGAGAAGGGATTCTCTCTTTTGCCAGATCAAGTTTCAAGGAGGAAACCAATGATCATAAACCACAATTTAGCCGCGATCAACTCACATCGCGTCCTCAAGTTCCAAAACGAGGAAGTCTCCAAAAATATGGAGAAACTATCCTCTGGTATGCGAATCAACCGAGCAGGTGATGATGCATCAGGCCTTGCCGTTTCGGAAAAAATGAGAACGCAGGTGAATGGTCTTAGACAAGCAGAGAGAAATACCGAAGACGGTATGAGCCTTATCCAAACAACGGAAGGTTTTTTGCAAGAATCGAATGATATCATTCAAAGAATTCGAACTCTTGCGATTCAGTCGTCTAACGGTATTTACACTGACGAAGACAGACAAATGATCCAAGTTGAAGTTTCACAACTTATCGACGAAGTGGACAGAATTGCTTCACAAGCTGAATTCAATAAAATGAATTTGCTTCAAGGTGATTTTGCTCGCGGATCAAGAGCTACCTCTATGTGGTTCCATTTAGGACCCAACATGCACCAAAGAGAAAGAGTGTTCATTGCAACAATGACTGCACGTGCACTGAATCTAAAAGGTCAAAGTGGAGATCTCTTGTCTTTGTCAACAGCTGACAAGTCAAACGATGCGATCGGAACTTTGGATGCTGCGTTAACTCGCATTAGCAAACAAAGAGCAAACTTAGGTGCTTACTTTAACCGTCTTGAGCATGCTGCAAAAGGGCTCATGAACGCTTATGAGAATACCCAAGCCTCCGAGTCTAGGATCCGTGATGCGGATATGGCAGAAGAAACTGTGGCTTTCACAAAGAACCAGATTTTAGTTCAATCTGGAACTGCTATGTTAGCTCAGGCGAATGTTCGTCCACAAGGAGTTCTTTCTCTCCTTCGTTAACTAGCGTTAACTTAGTGAGTGGTTAGTGTAACTGAAGAGTTGTAATTAGATAATCAGCCGGCTTTCCCCTGCCAGGTGGCAAAATGAAAGCTCATCCTTGACACCGGACAGGGATTGTCCGGCTAAGAACGAAACATATACCGTTCTTGGTTATACACAAAGGAGTGTAGGCCAATGATTATCAATCACAACATGAGTGCGATTCAATCACATCGTGCTCTCAAGTTTACACAATGGGATGTAGATAAGACCATGAGGAACCTCTCCACTGGGCAAAGGATTAACCTTGCCGGTGATGATGCTTCTGGTCTTGCTGTTTCGGAAAAACTACGGACACAAATTCGTGGTTTACGTCAGGCCGAAAGGAATACGGAAGATGGACTGAGTTTCATCCAGACTGCAGAGGGTTTCCTCGACCAGTCGGCGGAAATCATCCAACGAATCCGGACCCTAGCGATCCAGACATCGAACGGAATCTACACACCTGAGGACAGGCAGCTCGTGCAGGTAGAAGTATCTGCGCTGGTGGATGAGATCGATCGAATTGCTTCGCAAGCAGAATTCAATAAAATGAAACTGTTTGAAGGAGATTTCGCTCGAAAGTCAACGAAAGCGTCGATGTGGTTTCACATGGGAGCAAACGCAAGGCAAAGAGAGCGTTTCTACATTGGGACTATGACTTCGAAAGCTTTAAAGATGTCAGAAGGTGCAAATAAGATTGCGCTCTCTACACCTGGAAAAGCAGACGAAGCGATTGCTAAAGCGGACTTCGCCTTGAACAAGATCATGAAGCAGAGAGCAGATATGGGAGCTTACCAAAATAGGCTCGAAAGTACTGCAAAAGGCCTCATGGGTGCATACGAAAATATGCAAGCATCCGAATCAAGGATTAGGGACGCAGATATGGCAGAAGAAATGGTAGCGCTCACGACGAAACAAATTCTCGTGCAAAGCGGTACGGCAATGTTAGCGCAAGCCAGTCTTCGGCCAAATTCTGTATTACGACTTTTGAATAACACTTAAGTTGTAGTAAGGCAAGAGTTGCCTTAAAGACGGTTGCCTCTTTTCGAAGAAAACTTCGGGAAGGGGCTTTTTTCTTTTTACGGGGTGACTATAATCAGTGAACCTTCTGAAACTATTGGCAATGTCCGGATGTAAATATTTAAGATTATCAATTTTGGTTTATTTCTAATATTTTAATATCTGATTATATTGAATCATTTAAATTGAGGCGCCTAACGAGAAAAATTTGACTAAAAATATGCATAAAACAAATATGTGTTATGTTAGAAAAGACGAAGCTTTTTCCTGTTGTATTATTTGTTTTATGTCATTGCACGAATCTGTATTCGCCTATGGGAATTAAAGGAAAAGATGCTAAAAAACAACTGGAGGAAGTGCGGAGTAACCTAAGTTTAGTAAGTAATTTTGGATCATTTTCTTTGCTACTCACTCCTTCCTCTTCCGCCCTAAATTCTTATACCTGCTCTACAGAAAATACAGCCGTTTCGGGCTTTGTAACTCCTACTACTGGATCCAATTTTGATTTCCCATCGCTGACAAGTTATGTTGATTTATCGGTGACTGCAGCTGGAACTTACTATTTCCGTTCCAATGTATCTTCATCGAATCAGATAATTAGTGGAAAAATTCTAAAAACAAAGGATACTTCTACATCAGCCAGTTGCTTTTATTCGACAAGTTCTGTTTGCGGGAATACTGATTTATCGGGTGTTTCGTATAATTCATCAATTTCAACAATGATGAGCGTCAGCGCTGGATCTTGTTTTGCCATTCGTTGTACAAGCCCCGCCTATATACGCTTAAAACAATATAATCTTGAGATGAGTGGAATGTTTGGAATCGACACCTTCCTGACAGTGACCTATGGACCTTTTATATTTGAGTCCATTGCCCAAATTGGGGAAGAAACTTATTATACAAAAGAATCTTTCGAAAAGTGTAAGAGAGAGATTGTTAATTACGCAACGATTGAAATTCAGAATAATAAATTTTTGACATCCCTTATGACGGAAGCAAGTAATTGTCATAAACCAACCTCGCAGATCCAAGAGTCAATGGCTACCGCATCAAGGCTCACAACTGTGATGCAAGCCGATGTTTGTAACTTAGAACCAGTGAATTTAATTGGCTTCTAACTTCATTGATTGTGTAAAAGTCTTTAGATTTGACTAGTCCTATTCGTTATCGTTTTACTTATAATGATAGTAGTGATCTGGATCGTCCCATTTTGCCTTTTCAATGGCATTTAGTTCTTGGATTTTCTTTTTGACTTCGAATGATTCCTCCCATTTTCCTATTTTTTTAAGAAGCCTGGTCTTTAACTCTAGGGCGGGAATATAATTCTGACTTAATTCTAAAGCTTTTTCACAATTTCTGCAAGGTTTTTGATTTCTAAGATTTTTTGTGAATCCTTGCTTTTACTTGTCAAAAGATTCTATCAGAAACCAGGGAAACTTCCACGTTTATTACTTTACGGATCAGAATGAATCCCTAAAAAATAGGATTCAAATTCTCTAGGTATCAGACGCTCCTTTTTTTGGTTTTTGTTCTGTAGAATTAATCATCATCGGATGAGAGGCTGGAAGTTGAAATTTATGAAAATAGGAACCATTCTGTTTCACGTGTCACGTGTGATTGCCATCCTGATTTTGGGGCAAACTTTATACTTCAAATTCTCCGGTTCTGAAGAATCTAAATTTATTTTTTCTGTGATGGGAATGGAACCTTGGGGTAGGTATGGTTTGGCAGTTTTAGAATCTTTTTGTATTTTGTTTTTGCTTCTTCCTCGACTCGTTTGGCTTGGAGCTCTGGTCGGTTTTAATCTAATGTTAGGTGCTGTATTGTCTCATTTTGTTTTTCTTGGAATTGTTGTGAAAGATGATGGAGGCCTTCTTTTCCTTTTGGCACTAGTTGTTTTTGCTTTGTCTACTTATCTATTGTATGTTGAGAGGAAAAAAATACCTCTTCTTTCTAAATATTTTACTTAGAGTTTTTCTGGTTTTCCTTTTATTTCGCTAATACGTGAGTTTATGACCGATGTCCAAAATTTTAATTTTCCTTGTCCATCCTAGTTTAGAAAAATCGAAAGCCAACCAAATGCTTTTGGATTCTATTCCCAATTCTCAGGACATCACCTTACATGATTTATATGAAGAATATCCTGGTTTTACCATCAATGTGAAAGCCGAACAAAACCTAATCGAAAGTCACGATATTCTTTTGTTCCAACATCCATTGTATTGGTATAGTTGCCCTCCTTTAATGAAATTATGGATCGATTTAGTCCTCGAAGATGGTTGGGCTTATGGTAGGGGAGGTAACCAATTACTAGGAAAAAAATGGGTTCAGGTCATCACTACCGGAGGTTCCAAAGAAGCCTATACCAAAGGAGGGTTTCATGGATTTACCCCTGATGAATTTTTACTGCCATTTCGCCGAACCGCAGAGTTGTGCGGAATGGAGTATTTACAACCTTTCCTTGTTCAAGGAACATTTGAATTGAACGAATTGGATCTCCAAAAAGAATCCAATCGTTATCTCCTGTTTATCAATAGTTTGTTAGGTGGTATTTATGGATGAATCTAGTTTTTTTATCCAAGCTTTGATTTATCTTTCCAGTGCTATCATCATGGTTCCAATTGCGAATCGACTGGGACTGGGTTCTGTTCTTGGTTATTTGATCGCAGGAATTGTGATTGGACCTTTTGTATTTGGGTTTGTTGGCACGGAAGGCAAAGATATGTTGCACTTTGCCGAATTCGGTGTGGTGATGATGCTTTTTGCCATTGGTCTTGAATTGGAATTGGACTTACTTTTGCGGCTCAAGTTTTGGTTGCTTGGACTTGGTGGCCTACAACTCGTTCTAACCGCAGCTGTCACTGCCAGCTTTTGTATTGGATTTGGTTTTGGTTGGAAACCAGCGCTAGCCCTTGGTCTTATTCTTTCTTTGTCTTCGACGGCCATTGTATTACAAACGTTAAAAGAAAAGGGACTCATGAAGTCCATTTCGGGCCAAGCATCCTTTTCTGTACTTTTATTTCAAGATATGGCTGTGATTCCGATTCTTGCCATCTTTCCTATGTTAAGTGATGCTGAAGTTTTACCTTCGGCAAACCATCATTCGTTAATAGAAGATTTCCCGGGATATTTGAAAACCTTGGTAGTTTTGTCTGTTGTCGTTGGTATCATTCTTGTGGGGAAATACCTACTTGGTCCTTTCTTTCGTCTTTTGGCTAAGTCGGGAAACCGTGAAATTTTTACCGGCGCTAGTTTGTTACTTGTGATTGCTATTTCCGTTCTGATGGGAGCGGTAGGTGTTTCGGCAGCCCTCGGAACTTTTCTCGGTGGAGTGGTGTTAGCAAGTAGTGAATTTCGACACGAATTAGAAAGTAATATTGAACCATTCAAAGGCCTACTGCTGGGTTTGTTTTTTTTAAGTGTGGGTGCTTCAATGGACATCCCGATTGTCATGCAAAGTCCAACGAAAGTACTTGGAATTGTCTTTGGGATTATTTTTCTCAAGGCAGTAGTTCTTTTTGTATTAGGAATGATTTTCCGACTTCCTTTGGATCAAAATTTATATTTTTCCTTAGCCTTGTCTCAAGTCGGTGAGTTTTCTTTTGTTCTTTTTGGTTATTCAGCGGGACTTGGAATTTTAGAAGAAAGTTCTATTGATCTTTTGGTGGCTTCCGTCGCTCTCAGTATGGCACTTACACCAATCTTACTATTGTTATATGAGAAAACTATTTTTGGATTTTTAGAATCAAAAATTCCTAAAAAACAAACAGAACAAGACATTCATAAACAAGAAAACCCTGTCATCATTTGTGGTTTTGGTCGGTTTGGAAATATGCTCGGTCGTTTCTTACGTTCGAACGGAATTGCCATTACCATTTTAGATTTTGATGCAGACCGAGTGGAGATGCTTGGCCGTTTTGGATTTAAAGTTTATTTTGGTGATGCTACTCGACTGGAACTACTGGAAGCTGCTGGTCTCGAACATGCAAAGATTGTTGTAGCGGCTTTAGACAATCCAGAAAAACAAGCGGAACTAATTCGAAATGTTAGCCTTCATTATCCGAATATCAAAATTGTGGCAAGAGCAGGGGACAGAGAAGAGGCCTATGATTTGAAAGAACTGGGAGTTCAGTATATCTATCGTGAAACAAGAGAAACTGCCGTTCTTATGGGAAGAGATGTACTCAGGCTTCTTGGCACAAGATCCCATACGGCGGAAAAAGCAAAAAACCTCTTTCTAAAACATGATGATGAAACCTTTCATGAATTATTTGATCTGAGAAAAGACCGAGTTCAATATATGAGTCTTGCTAAACAAAGAAATGCGGAGTTGGAGCGTTTGATGTTAGTTGATTTGGGGCAAGAGGAAGAATTGGAAAGAGATTCTTGGAGTGAGATGGAAAGATAAAATTTAGATATGATTTAGGAAAAAAATGAAAGCAGAAACTCTATTCCCGAATGGTCTTCTTTCTTTTTTCGAGAATAGAGTTTTTTTGACGGTTTGATTTTAGTTGGCTTCATAGAAAAAATCATTCTAGAAGCTTTTTTGATCTGGGTGATTTGTTGTTTTCCTTTTGCTTTCATAGTGATTAGACTTCCGCAAACAAAAGGAAAAGATGCAAGTCATTATTTTTTAGAATCTAGGATTTGGTTCCACTCATCCAAAAATGGTTTTGCTACAGCAAGAACCCCGGAAGTATCTCCCTCGATCGTAATCGATTCCATCACATCACCTTGTGCAATGCTATTTACCACTGCTTGGTCTTTTTCATCTACAACCGCACCAAAAACAGAATGTTTTCCATCTAACCAAGGAGTCGGAACATGGGTAATAAAAAATTGACTTCCGTTGGTTCCTGGACCTGCATTCGCCATAGAAAGAATCCCTGGTTTGTTATGTTTTAAACTAGAATCAAACTCATCGCGAAATTTATATCCTGGTCCACCAGTCCCTGTTCCAAGGGGACAACCACCCTGGATCATAAAATCGGCAATGACTCGGTGGAATTTTAGACCATTGTAGAAATTTCTTTCAGCAAGATTTACGAAGTTAGCGACCGTATTTGGCGTTTTGTCAGGAAACAAATCGATGCGGATTTCACCTTTGTTTGTTTTGAGAATTGCTCTAAGTGTGCTCATTCATGTATCACAATTCCCTGAATTCCCTTGGCAAGTCGAAAAAAGGTTTGAGTTTCCTCTCCCCAAAGTAGTATACTCTTTAGACACCTAAGGAAGGAGATTCTTTTATGAAACAGTTCCTATTCATTTTACTGGTACTCGTCACCGTCCCACTCGTTTCAGAATCTCTTAAGCAGAAAAAAAAGATCAAATCCAAACCAGTTCCCATTGAAAATAAACTCATTGATTATGGGGAGTTTCGAAGGATCGTAAATCGCTCCGAAGGAGAAAGGGAAACTCATCGCCTAACAGAGAATCAGTTTTTAAAGTTGATGTCGGAAGACGGAGTCATTCTTCTCGATGCTCGTAGTGAAAATAGATTTAAACTTTTACACATCAAGGGTGCAAAAAATCTTCCCTTTACTGAATTCACAAAAGAATCTTTAGCAGATCTAATTCCAGAAAAAAAATCAAAAATCTTAATTTACTGTAATAACAACTTTGAAGGGAACCAGGAAGCCTTTGCTGCCAAAAGTCCTGCTGCCTCTTTGAACCTTTCTACATACAACTCACTCAAAGCCTATGGGTATGAATCGATCTTTGAACTCGGACCACTCCTCGATGTAAAAACAACAATCCTTCCTTTGGAAAGTCAGAAACCAGAAAAGGTAGAGACACCATAAATGGAAAAAATATTTTTTTTAGGAGATCTTTAAAATAATTTTCTCATGATCCAAGGCCAACTTCTATCGGATATCATCGAAGCTGTTTCCAATACCTATGGAAATGAATTTCTCAATCGCCTGACACTTAAGTTGGCCTCTATCATCCGAGCGGACTATACTTTCATCGCTATCTTTGATAAAGAAAAATATGAATCAAAAACCATCTCCCTTGTTGCGAAGGGGCAGATTGCAGAGAATATGGCCTATTCGTTGAAAGACACACCTTGTGCTAATGTTTTTGATAATAGTATTTGTTATTATCCGGTAGAAGTACAGAAATACTTTCCTGATGATCAACTTTTGGTGGAGATGAAAATTGAAGGATACATTGGATCTCCACTTCTGAATTCCAGAAAAGAAGTGATGGGTCTTATTGTTGGACTTTATGAATCAGAGATTGAAAACAAAGATCAGATTTTAACTTTATTTCAAATTTTTTCTGGTAGAATCGCTGCTGAGTTGGAGCGATCTGAATACGAATCACGTTTGGAAAAATACAATCATGAATTGGAATCAATTGTAGATTCTAGAACTCGTGAACTGAAACAAACTTTAGTGGAACTGCGAGAAAGGCAAAACCAACTCATTGAATCGGAGAAGATGGCAAGTCTTGGTTTGTTGTCAGCAGGCATTGCTCATGAGATCAATAACCCTTTGAATTTTATTTTAGGTGGTTATTTTGGTGTTCGTGATATTTTAGAAGGTTCGAACCTTGCCTCTGAAAAAACTCAATTGTATTTGGAGGCCATCAAAGAAGGGGTAGAGAGAACTTCCAAAATTGTAAAGGGGCTTAACCAATTCACTCGGAGCGGTGATTCATTTGAGGAAAAATTTGATCTACATGATATCGTAGAAAATTGTTTGGTGGTTCTTGGTCATTCGTTACGCGATCGGATTTTAGTTGTGAAAGATTACTTTTCGGGAAGTATGATGGTCAAAGGAAATTCTGGTAAAATTCACCAAGTATTTCTCAATATAATGACGAATGCGATCCAAGCTATGGAAGGGGATTCTGGGATTTTGGGTTTAAAGAGTTTCCGGGATCCTGAGTATGCTTTGGTTGAGATCTCTGATTCTGGTGGCGGAATTCCAGAAGAATTACAAAACAAAATTCGAAATCCATTTTTTACCACCAAAGATCCGGGAAAAGGGGTAGGACTTGGTTTGCCCATCGCCTACAAAATTATAGAAGACCATAAAGGGATCATCGAAATGGAATCAGTTCCGGGTAAGGGAACTATTTTTCGGATCAAAATTCCGGTGTTAGTATGAATCAAAATTCCATAAAACGTAAGTTATTGTATGTAGATGATGAAATTCTGAATTTATATTTGTTTCGAGATTATTTTAAAAATGATTTTGATGTGATTGTTGCCCAGTCGGGTGAAGAGGCCATTGAAGAATTACAGGAAAACGAAGATATACAATTCGTGATTAGCGATATGCGAATGCCGGAGATGACGGGTTTGGAATTCATTACAAAGGCAAAGGCGATTCGACCAAATATAGTTTATTGTATTTTGACGGGTTACGATTTAACACCAGAAATTCAGACGGCAATCATTGAAAAACGAGTGGCTCGTTATTTCTCCAAACCATTTGATCCTACAGAGATTGGTTCCTTTCTCTCTGCAGGAAAAAAATAGAAGTTTATTTGTTTTTAAATTCTGCTTCCACAACTCCGCGTTTAGAGCTATTGATACTTAAAGTTTTACTACTTAAAAAACGGAAACTGGAATCTTTTTTATACATCAACTCTTCAGCAAACATAGATTCTTTTCCTGGGTAAGTGAGTTCCCATTCAGATCCATTCATTTCTGTTTTACGATCGTTGATTTGTTTGACAGAAGTGTATTCCATTAAATCGTTTTTAAAATTAATCGCATCTTCCAAACCAAGTCCTTTGAACTTTAAAATCACAGTATTTTGTTCTGTGAGTTTAAACCATTCGTCTTTGATTTGTTTTCCGACTTTCCCAGAAACAAGGTTAGCCCAGTCTTTGACGGCTTGTTCTCTTGAAACTTCTTGGGTGATGTCAGCCCCACGTCCTTCCAAACTCCCTGAACCAAAAATCTTTCCATCCCCCCAAAGTTGGATGATACGATAAGGTCCAGTGGCCGCTGAACTTAAAAAGTCAGTTTTTTTTCCGCCAGGAAGAACCACTGGTTTTTGATCGGTGGTGGTTACCTTCGCCACAATCAGAACTTCTGCACCAGAATCTTGTGCGAGAGTGAGTAGTGGGCTTCCTTCTTCTACAGAAGTAAGGTCAAGTTTGGCAAGGCTTGGATTTTTTTTAAGAAGTGCTGTGAGTTGGGAACTATCTACAACCTTGTTTCCTTTGGTTCGGAGTTTTTCGATGAGTTCTGCTTCCGCAATATTGGTTGCTGATCCAATGGGATAGGACTTTCCATTCACCACTGTTTGGACAAGAACAGCAATCCTTGGATTTCCCACATCATCCAGAAGGGCATCTACGGCAGTGGAAAGTTTGGTTGCTTCCACTTCACAGCGCACGTTCAAACGGATCATGTCTTGGGTGTCTAGTTTCCATTGTTCTTCACTGATGATGTCGTATTTTTTTACGAAACTGTCTGTTTTCCCGTAGAGTTTGGAGCCAAGGGACTGGCCATCAGAAACTCCTGATTTCTCTGTAATTTGTTCCCCGACAAGTTTGCGAATGGCATTGAGTTTTGCATCTTTCAAAGCCTTATTCCTTGCAAGAGCCAAGTCTCCTTGGTAAATAGGTGCCTCTCCCATGGCTGTCACCACATTGTCTGGCAGCGTAGGTTGTTTCTGAGCGGAATTGGAGCCGGCACATGCCAAAATGGTTAGGATGAGAACTCCGGTTAAGGGAGCCAATCGAAGTCGGTTGAACATGAAGGACATTTCTCCTTGAAGATTTGCTATATTATAGAAACATATACTTACATGACCAATTACTTTTTTAGGTTTTCTCTCTGCTTTCTTGTACTCGCTTGCCATGGGAACACAGTTCCTCAATTTCGTGTCCACCCGCTTGATTCTAAGATGAGGGTTTCTTCGGACATTTTTTATGAAAAAGTCCTACCAGAGATGGCTGGTAAAAAATTAATGCTTGCGACCAACCCTTCGGGAATTGGAACCAATCCAAAAAAAATCATCACATCTTTAGAGAAACATAAAATCACTCTCGAACATTTGATTGGATTGGAACATGGTTTTCTTGGTTTGGAAGAAGAGTTTAGCCAAACGCCTGTTACCATGGACTCCACATTCAATCGTCCTTTGTATCATATCTATCGAATTAAGGATTCTGAATTACGAGAACTCGTGAAAGAAGTGGATTATGTTGTTTTCGATGTCCAGGATGTGGGAATGCGTTGTTACACTTATTTGAGTGTTCTCAAACGACTGATGGATGCGATGAAAAATACCAAAACAAAACTGATTGTTCTCGATCATATCCATGTTGCCATGCACTTATCCCCAATGGGTGAAAAAATGAATCCAAGGAATTTAAACTTTGCTGGTGAATTTCCTTCTCTTCTCATCACAGGAATGACAATTGGTGAGGCGACTCAGTTTTATAATAAAGAATATTTAAAAGACAGTGTAAATGTTCAGATAGTTCCTGTGGAAGGATACAGGCGCGGGATGTATTTTGAAGATACAGGAATTCCTTGGACCACACCATCCCCTAACTTACCAATGGTGGACTCTGCAAGAAATTATCTTTCTCTCGTTCTTTTGGAAGGGGTAAATGTTTCTGTGGGTCGGGGAACCCAAGCACCTTTTGTTTATTTTGGAGCTCCTTGGATGACAAACCCGGAAGAACTTGCGACAAAACTTACAAATCTCGGAAACAAATCTTATTACTTTTCTCCTGTGTTTTTCAAACCAACCTTTGGTCCTCATAAAGGTAAAATCTGTTCCGGATTACGGATGAATTTGGTTCGGCCTGATTACGATCCGATCCAACTAGCATATGATCTCATTCGACTTATGAAAGAAACGTATCCGAATGATTTTAAATGGAGTAAGGGATCATCCAACCATTGGGTGGACCAACTTTGGGGGAATGACCATTTTCGAACTTCCATCAACGAAGGAAAAAGTTTTATAGACTTTCATAATACGTATCTATCGGAAGAAGAAAACGAAGCTAAAAAAATCGCACCTTACTTGTTATATTGAGGATATGATGAAACGAATTCTAGTTACATTACTTACTTTTCTTTTGACTCTAACGATCTTTGCTTCTGAAAAGGAATTCAAAAACATTCCTAAAAATAAGGCAGCTAAGGTTTTGAAATCAGTAGCTTATGCTACCATTCGCTCGACACTTCTTGTTTCTTACGGAGAGGGGGAAGATAAGGAATCTGTTTATACACCTTGTTCCGAAAATTTTCCAAGTATGCCCGGTGATTTTCCCTGCAATTATTTGGACTATGAAGGAACAACTTTAGAAGTGGCTCCGAGTTCTACGGTGACCGAAGGGGAGGCAACAGAAGGTTCCGATCTTGAAGATCTAAACCCTGGCGGAAAAGTGGTTATCAAACAGATCAAACAAAAATCACCTAATCTAAATGGAAAGGTGGTTTTACTTGGGGAAGGAGAAGACCAATTAAAACTTTTTTATAATCCCAAAGGGCAAATTTCTCATTACCTATACCGCAAAACTCTTGTTATTTTCAAATGGAGTCTTTCTAATTCGGAACCCAGTCTTACTGGATTACTCTTTGTGAATGTGAGTAGGGACTTCTTTCCTGAAGAAGTAAAAGAATATTCTTTTTAGAATTTATGCCTACGATCCAAGGTTATGTCAGAAAAATGTCTCACAAGGGTGTATCCCCTGTTTCCTATTTTTGGGAATCAGCAACCTATAGTGAAACAGACAAAAAGGATCTTACTGCCAGAGAATCCACTTCGGAAATTTCGGTGGAGACTTGGATCGGAAAAAAAATTACACTTTCCACAAATGATGAAATTCGTTGCCTACATTGTGGAAAAAAAACAAAGAAGTCTTTCAACCAAGGCCATTGTTTCACTTGTTTCACCAAACTAGCGGAAAATGATCTTTGTATTTTACGACCGGAAACTTGCCATCACCATAAAGGTACTTGTAGAGAACCAGATTGGGGAAAAGAAAATTGTTTTAAAAAACATACTCTTTACTTTGCTAATTCGAGTGGATTAAAAGTAGGAATCACAAAGGAAAATCCTGTATCGAACCGTTGGGTGGACCAGGGGGCTCGTTTTGGAGTTCCCATTTTGGAAGTGGAGTCTCGCAGAGACGCTGGAATTTTAGAACATTATTTGAGTCAGTTCCTTCCAGACAAAACATCTTGGCAAAAGATGGTGGCGGGTGATCCACCAAGCATGGATTTGGTGAAAGAGGGGATTAAGTTTTTGAATCATTTAGAAAAAAACGAATTTCTCTCTCCTCCTGATAGTAAGTCCAAACTGGTTTGGAAGAGATTGGATTTAAACAAGGTCACCGAAATTCAGTATCCAATTGAATCTTTTCCAGGGAAAATCAAATCCCTCAAACTCACTAAGGAAAGTCCGATCGTTGACACTCTTGTTGGAATTAAGGGTCAGTATTTACTGTTTCAGTCAGGTGTGATCAATATTCGTAGTCTTAGTGGGCTTTGGATTGAAGTATCCGCGTAAACAAATTCGCCTCAAAGGTGGATATACCACAAATATTCTTTATGAATGTGATGAATTTCTTTTAGCTGAAAAACCTGTTGGTTTACCTGTACATGAAACAAAAGATCCCAATCGAATGGATTTTACAAGGTTACTCGGAAACCATCTGGGTTTACCGGAGCTCAGAACCGCCAACCGTTTGGATTTAGGAACAAGTGGAATTGTATTACTGGGAAAGTCTTCTCTGCATAATAAAGAAATCGATTCCTTATTAGATGGAGCAGAAAAAGAATATATTTTTTTATGCCATGGAATTCCAAATTGGAAAGAAAAACGATTCGAATGTTTTTTAAAGGATGGAAACAAAGAAGTCAAAGTTGTTAGAAGTGGGGGAAAAAAAGCCATCACTGAATTTAAAATGATCTCCGAATTTCAGAATCTAAACTTGTCTTTTGGGGTGGCAAAAATCCTTACTGGAAGAAGGCACCAAATCCGCGTTATGCTTCGTGAGTTGGGTTTTCCCATTCTAGGAGATCCTGTATATTGGATCACAGAGCCTAAGAAGAAAGAACCTAGAATGTTTCTACACTCCTTTCGATTCTGCTTTACCGACTTGCAAGGTGAAAAACAGTGGGTAGAGACGGAAATTCCCGAAGAATTCAATCTCAGAGTTGGGAAATCTATTCCGTTTGCAAATAAAACAGAATGAAACACGAAGTTTTCCATTTATTCATCAAAGAACAAAAATTATACAAATTCCTTTCTCGTTTTGCCAAACTGATTTCGGTTAGTTTTTTAATCACTTATTTGTATTTATTGTTTAGTTCTAGTTATACGGCAAGTCCACTCATTGTCGTTCTCAATTATTTGGCCATCCTCACTAGTTTCTCTGGAATCATTACTTTTAAATATTTTGAAATTCCATCTCTACTTCTTTCTGTATTTACGGAAAGGGAGTCGGCTCGTTTTTTCCAACTGGGAGAAGAGGAACGCCAATTTGTTTGGAGAAAGGCAGGAAGGGAAGATGTTTTGCCTTCCGAACCGTCGCCGGAACAGATCATTTCTACTCTCTATTTACACGATCGTTATCCCTGGAAACGGATTGGGAAAATATATTTAGCGGCTTACCTGGTTGTCGTTTTTACCTCTCTTATCTATCTCACTTCGGTGTATCTAGAGACGGGATTTCAAAACTAAGAAAGCAATTTTCCTTGTCTTACGGTCGTTTCGAAAAAACCTATCCCTATGGCTTTGAATTGTGGAATCGTAGGTCTCCCGAACGTCGGTAAGTCGACTATTTTTAATGCACTCACTAAGGCAGGAGCACAGGCTGCCAACTATCCATTTTGTACGATAGAACCCAATACTGGTGTGGTGGAAGTTCCGGACGAAAGACTGAATCGTTTGGCTGAGGTTTATAAACCAAAACGAACGGTTCCTACGATGATCGAGTTTGTCGACATTGCGGGCCTTGTCAAAGGGGCAAGCCAAGGGGAAGGTTTAGGAAATCAGTTTTTATCTCATATCCGCGAAGTGGATGCAATTTGCCATGTTGTGCGAGCCTTCCAAGATGAAAACATCACCCATGTTCATGGAAAAGTAGATCCTATCGAAGACATCACTGTCATCAATTACGAACTCATCCTTGCTGATTTGGATAGTTTAGAAAAACAACAACAACGGGTTGCTAAAACTGCAAAAACAGGAAATAAGGAAGCGACTGAAATTTTAAGTGTGATGGATAAAATTCTTGATGCCTTAAAAAAAGGAAATCGAGCTTCCACTGTTGAACTTGGTGAAGAAGAAACAAAAATTGCCAAAAAATTCAATCTCATTACGATCAAACCAGTATTATACGTTGCTAATATTTTGGATTCTGATGTAAAAAATAGTGATAACCCGCTGGTCAAAACCATCATCGACTTTGCTTCGAAAGAAGGAGCGCCTGTAGTTGTGTTATGTGGTAGGTTCGAAGAAGAAATCTCTGGACTAGAAAAAGAGGACCAACTTGCCTTTTTGGAAGAAATCGGGGAAAAGGAATCCGGACTTTCTAGAATGATTCGAGCTTCTTACAAACTACTTGGTCTCCTCACTTTTTTTACTGCTGGAGTCGAAGAGGTTCGCGCTTGGACCACCAAACAAGGAAGCACGGGACCAGTTGCGGCCAGTGTCATCCATTCCGATTTTGAAAAGGGTTACATCAGAGCTGAGGTTATGCGTTATGAAGACGTTGACCGAACCGGGGACGGGGCCAAAGTCAAAGATGAAGGAAAACTACGTGTGGAAGGGAAGGAATACATTGTCCAAGATGGGGATGTGATTTACTTCCGAGTGAACGCATAAAAAAAATCCCGACTTTCGGCGGGACTTCTGAGTGTGAACTAGTTTGGAAAAGAAAGTATGCTCCTAAAAGTAGGAACGTTTCTTATTCAATAGATGTCTCGGGACTTCCGCTTTATTGCATCCTTTCACAAAAAATTACGATTGTAACATAAAATGATACCGGCCGATTTCTTTGCCGGATTCGAAAATGGCTAACTCCGGACTGGAATCCAAAGTGATGGGTGAGTCGAACATGGACTGGTGGCTTAGTTTTTGCAAAGTTTCTACTGGGGCCCCATCCAAAAAGAGTTTGGCGGAAAGACGGTCCGAGTCAGAGGTCTCCACTGAAAGAAAAACTTGGTTTTTCTCAGCATTGGGTAGAAAAACAAAATCTAGATCCCGACCGGCAACCTGACGGTGGACACGGAATGCCCCTTCTGAACTTCCTGCACCCCGGAAAACAAGTCCAGGAGAGACCAGGCTTGCCCCTTCTAAGTCGGTAGTGAGGAGTTTTAGTTGGTCTTTGACAAACTGTAGGTAGATTTGGACTGTGTTTGAACCCGAAGGGAGAACGGTTTTTAAGATCCGATCCACTGTGGGCGAGTCCGCATCTTCTCCTTGAGACATGAGGTACAGGGCTTCTTTGAGTTTGAGTCGGTTCATAAATTCATTCGGATCTTTTGGTTCCATAGTATTTATTTCCCTCCGCTAAGGCTTTATTTCCTTTGTAAGGATTTTTTTTATCTTTTCTTTGGCTCGGTTAGCCCGAGCTAGTACCGTACCTAGGGGAACATCGAGGATTTCTGCAATCTCTTTGAATTTATATCCTTTAAGACGTAAGATGAGAATTTCTTTATGGGTATCATCCAGGCTTTCGATTAGGTCGTAGAACTCTCTTTTTTCTTCCCAAGCAAAGTAAACATCTTCTTGGGTTTGCCTATCATCTAAAATATCAATACTCAAATCCAAGGAAATTCCCTCTCGATATTCATACCGACGAATGGATCTTGTCTGAGACATACTTATATTTTTAGAAATTTCACTTAAATAAACAATAAATGCAGGTAAACTATCTCCTTTGAATTTTCTTAATAGATGGTAGTCGTTTTCGGTAAGTTTGAGATACACTTGTTGGGAGGTATCCGTAATTTCCTCTTTCGGAACGTAGTGAGCGCATGTTCCTATGATGAGCCTATGAAATTTATGGATGAGTTCTTGCCAGGCGTCCCCTTTGCCAAGAAGGCAATTGTCGATTAACTTTCGAATCTCACTACTCATAGGTCTTTTAGCGATTGGATAGAATTGGTACATGATGTCAGTACATTTTCTAATCTTTTATAAAAATGATGGGAACGAAATAGGGTCTGTTTTATAAACCGAACACGCGTTTGGTTTGATTTGGAAAAAGTCATTTGGTCTTTTATACTGAATCGACCATAATCACTAAAAAATCCAAAAAAACCTAAAATTCTAATTTTCTGATTTGTTTCAGGGATTTCTTCTAAACAAGTTTGGAATTCGTTTAAATTGTTAATTTTTTCGGGATCAAAATCGGGATCAACTTTCCATTCTTCCAGCAAACTAAGAAAATATTTTTTTGCTTCTAAGTTTTCTTCATTCAGGTTTGCGGAAGACCAAGGATTTTGTTTAGAATAATAAAATAATTGATAGATACTTTTGTTGTGCCCCTTCATATCTTGCAGGAGTCGGAGAACTAGTGTTTTCCTTCTAGCTTCAGGCATATCGGAATATAAAACTCGATTGATTGCTAGTGTATATTCTCTTTCTTTTCCTAAAAATAAAACTTCATGGGATTTGTATAAATTAGAAAAAATATAAATGGTTTTTTCCCATTCTTTTCTTAACTGAGTTATCAATGGGATGAGTTCTTCGTTTGTAATTTCTGATTCTAAAATTTCTAGTTTTGGTAATACGATGAGATCAAAGATTTTTTTCTTAGTTTGTTTTTCTAATAAAATGAGTTCGTCTTTGTTTGCTTCGGCACATTGTTTGACGGTAAGGATTGCATCGTAAAATGAAATGTATTTTAGAATTTGAGTTAGATCTTTGATTTCTGGGTGATTACAATTTTTTAAGTAAAATAAAAAATCCTGTTCTTCTTCTGGCGTTTCGATTCGGATCATGTCCCGAGTTTGGATTCCATAAGCTTGGCTAACTAAATTTTGATGGCTGTCGTAAGAGTTCCAGACTTCCTCAAAGGATTTTGTTTTCGGAAACCACTGGGCAACGAGAGGAAACGAAAAACAAACTAGTAAAACTATGAATTTTTTGAGTGGTTTCAGAACCCACTCCTTGTTTTGAATTCATAATACATTTTTTCTTCTGATTTGTTTTCAGAAAGAATAGATTCGAGTAATTCCCTTTTTTGCGAATCATCAAGGAATTCGTGTTTTGTTTTTAGAAACTGAACTGCCATTTTGCGAAATTCCGAATTTTTGAGCCGAGAAATTTGAACCAGAAGCGGGTCTTGCGGTAAGACCGTTTCATCATTCCGTTTTTTGACAACGGATTCTGCTTTGGGAACGTTCAAATTGTCTACCTCGATAGGTTCTTTTTCGTTACGTGAAAAAACAATGAAAAAAAATAAGGCAAACAAAACCGCTGTTATTCCTAGGATTCGTTTCGATGGAGGTTCTTTTTTTTCTGTAGAAAAGTGAACTAAACTAATTGCTGTTATAATGTCCTTGGAAGAGCCATTGTATAATGATTTTCTAATTTTTCCTAAAGTTTTGTGGGAATTTTTTGTTTTTAAAAAATGACTCCAGAATTTGATTCCGATAGATTTTGCCATATTTGTTTCTACAGGAAACAAAAAACCGATCACTTCTTTGGCACCTGCTTTTAGAAAACTCGTTGTGAGCCCTGAATGTTCAATCGAATCAAATGAAGAATGGCAACTGTTAAAGAAAACGAGCTGAAGGTTTGAAAAAGAATGGCCCGAAATCTCCTTGGAATATAAAAAGTCGTTTGCTCCAAGTGGGATCCCTTTTTTTTCCGTATGCCCTGCATAGTGTAAATATTTAACAGAACTTATTTCTTCAATTAACCTGACTCTCGTTAGTAGACCATCTTTTAGAATTCGAAGGTTCATTTTTTTTTCCAAAATCGGAAATAAGGTCGAACATTCTTCTCCTACAGTCGCAATTAAGCTGGATTTTACCGGATTACAGACAAGTAAAATGGAATTAGAATTTTTTGTGTTTTCTTTGGGAATGGTATCAATCCGAATCCCTCTTCGAAACTCTTTGTCTTGGAATAAAAAACCTTTATGGGTTCTTAAGATTTCCCAAGGGATGGGTGAGAACTCGGGATCAATGAGAAGTTGGATGGAATCTTGAAATCCTGGATTTCTCCAAAAGGGGAGAGTCCTTCCAAAGACAATTTGTTCCAAACTATCAGATTTTTTCCCTAGTTTTTCTAGAAACTCTTCTTTGTTCGGATTTTGAGAGAGGACTCGCTCAACAAATAAAGCCCAATCCTTTTGGAATTCACTGAGTAATTTTCCAGAGAATTTAGTGGTTCGTTCAACAGTTCCAAATTGAACTTGTTTTTCTTCCCAAATGCATTCCCCTTCATTCTGTTCTTCTCTCGAGTATTTAGCAATGATTCTAAGTTTCATTTGAGATTGTTTTATTGGAATTTTTCAATCAATTCTTGCGCCACTGAAAGTAAGGCGGTCACATCCTCTTCGGTTGTAAAATAACCTGTTGAGATCCGGATGGAACGTAAAGCTTCTTCTTTGGTATAACCCATATGAAGTAAGGACTTGGATGCTTCTCTGGCTCTTGACTTACAAGAACTACCAGTAGAAACGAGTAGTCCTCTTTCTTCCATTCCTAATAAAAAAAAGTCAACGGCTTGGATGGGTAAAATCAGAAAAGTAGTGTTGGGAAGTCTTTCGGAATTTTTGGCTATGATCTGGCACCCAAGTTCTTCCATTTTCTTTTCAATCAAAGAACGATAAGTGAGGAGGCGTTTGTTTTTTTCACCTAACTGACTCAGTTGGAATTCTGCTACTTGTCGAAACGATTCGATGGCAAAAGTATTTTCTGTTCCGGCCCTATGATCGTTCTCTTGGTTTCCTCCACCAAAGATACGAAAGTTATTATGAACCTTTGGTAAATAGGTGAGAGCGGCCCCCATTCCGGCTCCAATTTTATGTCCAGAAAAAGTAAAACCGTCAAATAATTCAAAAGAAAGGTCTACTTTCCCGAATCCTTGCATCAGATCACTGTAGAATAATTGTCCAAACTCTTTTGTGAGTTTTTGAATTTCTTCTGCAGGTTGGATGACTCCTGTTTCATTTCCCGCATAAAGACAAATCACAGGTCTTGGGTTTGATTTTAATTTTTCTTTTAAGTCTGTGAGACTAATGATCCCTGTTTTGTCTGTTTCGATCAGATCAGGAAAAAATCCGAATGATTCTAGAGCCGCATATAGACTGGAATGTTCAAAAGGGGAAACGATGACAGAATCCAAATTAGGATAAAGGACTTTTAAACTTTGGATGAGTAGATAGTTTGCTTCTGTTCCTGTGGCAGAAAATACAAATTGTTTCTCCTGTCCTTTGGTGAGATTGGCAAAGTATTTTCTAGTTTGTTCTATTTTCCCTTGGTTTTTTAAAGAATACCTAGTGATCCCTGAAGGGTTGTAGAATCCAGAAAGATAGGACGCCAAACACGTTTCCAGAATTTCTGAAAACGGAGGATGGGTAGCATTATAATCAAAGTATTTTATATCATTCGGTAAAGGGGATTTCATCAGCTTCTTCGTAGCGACCCAGTTTGCGAAGGACGGATCTTGTTAATTTATGATACGACTTTAGGATGTCGTCTTTTTTGCCACCTACGCTGCGTTCGTCTACGTTTCGTAATTTTGGTTTTAGTGCATCAAGAATGGCCAAACTTTTGGAGTTTTCTTTAAGTTTATGATAGGATTCTGCTTCTCTTAATTTTGATTCAAATTCATGAACGAGAAGTGCTGGTACATTGATGTCTTCAATTTCTGAAGCTAGTTGGATATTTGCAGCTTCTTTGAATTCGACGGTAGCTCGTTTGTAGTAGACTTCTTCTTCACTACCCAATTGGAAAAATAACTCGGCACGGCGGAATTTGAATTTTAAATATTCCCTTTCATCGGCTCCAACAAAGTAAAGGATCCTTTCATAAATATCATCCATCTCTCTGGGAGAAAAATTTTTCATTCCCGTGAGTAGGATTTGGCGTAAAAGAGATTCTAAATAATCATTGGCAGATACTTCTGAAAAATCACTTCGTTTGATGGAAGATAAAACAACACTTCGTTTTTGGACCGCACTGAGCCCACTCGGAACCTTTTCCAGCTCTGTCAGTTTTTTGAATACATAGTTTTCTGTTTCCAACATATGAGTTTTGTAACCCAGAAGGATTTCACTAGGCCTACAACTTGCCCAAGCAACCGATTCAATTTTTTTAGGCGCAATGAGTTCTGGACCGGAAAAACGTAACGCGCGTTTGTAGTAGTCAAGAGCCGTGAGAACTGCATCAATATGAGAATTCCAATAAGCTTTGGGATTGGGCCCTAAGGTCAACTCTCCTTGGGGTGCCATTTTTAGAAAGAGGGGAGAACCCCAATCCTTAGCCTTTTCCCTCCAGGTGAGTTCCAAAAAATGATCTTCGACATGTTCTTTGCTTCGGAAATACAAACAGGCCTTTTCCATAAGAGCCAAGTCTAATGGGAGGATCGTACCTTTAGTGTTTTCCTCCGAACTAAAGAACTGGCTGATGGTTTGGAGGATATCGGTTCCTCCCTCTTTACGGCCTTCGAGTACGGCGTCCCCTTTGGCGATGAGTTGGTGCGCAATCCGAGGATTGGGATAACCAAAAAACGAATTGTAGGCGAGGGTGAATTTGGCAAGGATGGTGTCCTTGTTTCTCAGAATCCATGGGAAAGTGATTGCCCACACGATGAGAACAGCCAGGATGTATTTTAAATTTTCTCGGAAGATTTGGTTCAAGGATTGTCCCTGTTCCCGATCTTTGCCGGAATCTACTGATGTTTCAAGCAATTAAAACTCTAAACCCTCCTTTCCTCTTTGTTTTCTTTTGTTTTCTTTCACTTTCTCTGTTTGCCACTGAGCCAGGGACAAGAACCAAAGAATGTTCCTTGTTAGAACCTGGTATCCCGGCGGAGTTTTTCCTTTCGAGGGCACTAAGGGAACAAGTGGATGGATTTCAGGCAGCCCAAAGAAGGAAACAGGAAGATTCTAAACTTTCCTTTGAAAGATCTGTTTCCTTTTTAGATTCATACCATCTTTGTTTGTCGGAAGTAGGAAAGGAACCAAGTATCCTTAGTTCCGAAACACAAGCTCTTAACTTTCTAGAGCTGGGGAATTTAGAAAAGGCTTGGGAGTGGTCAGAAAAGGCCAAAACCAAATCTCCAGATGCATCCAAAGATCTGATTCTTTTACAAACAAGGATTCGGATTCGCCAAGGAGAACTTGCCAAAGCTTCAGAAGTTTTGGAAAACTCTCTTCATAGATTTCCAAACGATCCCGATTTTTTATACTTACTTGGAAATTTGAATTTTGAAAGAAAGTTATGGAACCAGTCGATTCTGTATTATACAGCGCTTTCCTTTGTCATCGAAAGGCGAGACACTCATTCCAAATATAAATTTCTTACCGCGAAAGCCCTCGGGGAACTCAATTATAAATTAGATCACCCAAAAATTTCTATCAAACGATATTTAGAATATACTGGTACTTATAAAAATGATATGGAAGTCCTCTTCCGTTTGGCACAAATTTATTTTGTGTTAGGTGACTTTAAGAATTGCCGAATGTATTTGGAACAAATACGGGAAAAAAATCCTAGAGACATTGATGCCTCGCATATGCTTGCTGAAATTTATTTTATGGATTCTCGTGAAACGGCTTCGATATATTTTGCTACTCTCAAAAAAGAGAAAAAAATTCCGAAAGAAGGGATCGTCTTTTTACTGAACCAATTGGTTTCAGGAGCCAGAGCCGGTTTGGAACCGAAATTAAGGTCTTATATTAAAGAAAATCCGGCAAGACTTTCTCCTCGTGTGGCCCTTCTGGAACTTGCCGAAACAGAAAATTTGCCTGATTATGAACTATTAAATGCTGGCACGGCCCAGTATGCCTATGAGTATAGGCAATACCTCACTGCAGAAAAAATCTTACGAAAGGGACTCTCTAAAGTTGAACCAAAAGAAACTGCAGATGAGGAGAAATCTTTATTTTATGAAAAGATATCCACCTGCCAAGAAATGTTGGGGCAGTGGAACCATGCAGTTTTGTCCACCAAAGAAGCCATTGGACTAACAAAAGAAACAGATAAAAAGTTTCGATTGCGGTTTCGTTTGGCTTATCTTTATCTACAAGGAAACTTTAAAAAAGAATCTTTGTCTGTTTCGATTCTATCGGAAACGATCAACGAAAATCCAAACCCCACTCATTTATATCTTCGGGGTCTTGCTTATTTTCAACTGACTAAGTATAAAGAAAGTGTCAGTGACTTTTCTGATGCGATTAAAATAGATCCTAAAAATTTTAATTATTATTTTTACCGCGCCACCGCCTATGATAAGTTAAAACAGTTTGCTGAAACAGAAAAAGACTTAAAAACAACGATATCTTTAAATCCAAATGCTTCTAATGCTATGAATTATTTGGGATACTTATATGCGGAAAAAGATATCAACCCAGAGGATGCAAACCAACTTCTCAACCAAGCAGTTTCTATTGAACCAGACAATCCTGCTTACCAAGATAGTTTAGGATGGGTATTGTATCGTAAAAAAGATTTTAACCGCGCTCTTCTTCATTTAAACTTTGCGGCTTCCCTTGCTTTGGAGAGAGGGTTTGAAGACCCTGTTATCTATGAACATTTAGGTGATGTTTATTTGGCTAAAAAAGATCCTGTGAACGCACTCCAGTTTTTTAAACTTTCCGAATCCAAATTAAAATCAGAGTCTAATAAAGACCTCGTGGCAAAAATCAAAAAGTTGCAAAAGGAAATTTCTGAATGAACAAAAGTTGTATCTTTTTATGTATTTTATTTTATTTCGTTTCTTGTCAGTCTGCAGAAGTGGAAGATCCCAATTTTATTGGGCGGGATAAAGGTAAATATCATGCGGCCAAAGAAGGAGAATCCAAATCTCTCTTGAAGGAGATTCTAAGCAAACAAACTGATTTCCAAAGTTTTAAATCTGAGTTTTCTATGCAGATCCAAACCTTCGTTCCCAAAAAAGATAATGTATCTTTGGATGGAAAAGTTTTTTTCTCAAAAGATACAAAACAAATTAAAATCCAACTGATGGATAGTTTTTTTGGAATGATTTTCACGGAACTCATCGCAGATCCAACCCAGATTCAAATCAAACCAACCAGTACAAAAGAAATCCAAACCTTACCCATGGGGGATATTCTGATCCAGGACCCAAATACAAAGAAAAAATTTGCCATTCCTTTTCCTGTGATTTATGAATACCTTACCGGTGCTTATGTGACTGAAATTCAAAATCCTAAAGCTAAGTTTAATTTGGCTGATTCTCGAGTTCTTCTCACAAAACCTGATGGTGAATATGAATACTTTTTTAAAGAAGGGAATTTGGATCGTTTGGAACTTGCTAGCGCCAAACGAGGGTTAAAGGCAATAGCGCTTGTTAAAACAAAACCAGAACAAATCCATCCACCAAAAGAAATTACGACTAAGGTGATCAGTCTCGACACGGAAAAGGAAAATGTCATCATTCAAATTAAATTAAAAAAATCCCAAATGACGGAACCGCCGGCAAATACCTTCCGTTTTTAGATGCCTAAGTCCCGTTTCTTATTCTCTCTGATTATCGTTTTTCCGTTATTTCTTTTTTCTGCGGATTTACCAGAATCAGAGGAATCAAAACTAGAATTACCTATCTCGGATTTGTACCGGTTTCGTACGGAAGCCGGGGAAACCATTCAATATCCAAAATCCACTAAACTATGGTTTGGTGGAGATGTGATGTTTAATTGGGGTGTAAGGGATTCAATGCGAACGGAAGATCCTTACTTTCCCTTTCGTAGTTTTTTTAGTTTTCTGAAAAACTTTGACTTCCGATTTTTAAATTTAGAAACGCCAATCCTTCATAAAACTCCTTCTGCGGACCAAAGAAAGTCCTATGTGTTTTTTGGGGAAAGGAAAGATCTTATGGTCCTTCGTATGTTTGGGGTTGATGGTGTTTTTTTAGGAAACAATCATACTATGGACTTCGGAGAAAATGGACTTTCTGATACTTTGGAGTTATTGGATGAATTTGGAATCCAACATGCAGGGGCAGGGAAAAATACGGACGAAGCTTTAGTTCCTATTACCGTTACCAAACAGAATACCGAGTATCGAATTTTTTCTTTTTCTGATACAGGAGAAACAAGACTTTTTTCGGGATTTAAGTCTCCTGGAGCCGCGTATTTCCGAGTTGCTACTGCGGAACGACTGATCAAAAAAACAAAACCAAATCAGGTGAATCTTTTATCGGTTCATTGGGGAGTCGAGTACAATCCGTTGCCGATGGATACGGAGAGAAATGCCGCCAAATACTTGATTGGTGCTGGATACAAGGTAATCATCGGGCATCATACACATGTCCCACAAGGGATTGAGGTATTTCCTAAGGGTGTTGTGATTTATTCTCTCGGAAATTTTTTGTTTGGTTCTAAAAATCAATATTTAAAACACAATATCTCGGTGGTTTTGCATTTTGATGGCGATAAACTTTTGTTTGTGGAAGTAATTCCCGTTTTTGGAAAACATCAAACGACTTCGGGAGACCATTATTTTTTTCCTTTGGATCCAAAAGAGTCTGAGAATTTTCTAAAAGAATATTCTGTTCTTTGTAAACAACTCGGAACAGAACTTGTGATTTCTGGGGGAAGGGGTTATGTCTTTTTGGATAAGGAACTAAAGGCCAAACTAAAACCGTAGTGAAACCAACTGCAGGTAAGTCCCACAGCAAAAAAAGGAAAACTGAGTTCGAGTAAATTGGTTTTATAAATGGAAAACAATTGCAGGAAAAAACCTGTAAAAAAGAGAATTGAGGCCGTTTTTAAAATCCAACCTTTTTCGTATAACCAGAAATATACGGATACAATCGCAACATAACCAAACAAACAAAACCATTTGAGTTGAGATGTTGGTTTTAAGTATTCCAGGGAAGGGATCATTTCTTCTGCTGTTTTTGCATCCAGAATATTTAGGATTAAAATATTTTCTATTAGATCGGCAAAACCTGCGATCACGAGGAGTAATACCATTCCCATAAAGATCTTTAGAAAGATGGGCCTCACCTTTCTTCCCGCATAATGGCCAGTATACGTAAGAAATGCCAAATAACAAAAGATAAATCCAAAATCAAAATAATGCACCCTTCTGTATTCGGAAGACAAATGAAAAAAGTCGATGGTGTCAGGGATTCCAATTAGATCTTGGACTTGTTTAGGGGTTTCTGCCATCTCGAGACCGAGTAGGGTGGACTCAAAACCGGAGTGGTTGTCGAGTGCGGGTTCTTTGGGTGTGATATGGTTTAAAAAACCAGCATAGAGTCCTAAAAATAGGCCAAGTCCCAGGCCCCAAACTTCTGGAAAATTTGATTTTTCACCCATAAAAATGTTAGAAATTACATAGAAATGGAAGGGTTTGGGAACTCCAAGAAGAAATTCCATTGACCCCGACCCCCATTGGCAAAACCCTAGTGGAAACTAACAAATTCTTCTACCTACAAGTGTTTCTATGTAGGTATACCCATAGGAGAAATATGAGAAACTACGAAATCACGAATATTCTTCGTGAAGGTAATGTAGAAGAGACGAAGTCTGCAGTAAAAGATTTACTCTCTAAATACAACTTCACGATCCAAGGCGAAGAGGATTGGGGTTCTAAAAGACTCTGGCATCCGGTTGGACAAGACGAACAAGGTCACTTCACACTCATCAAGTGTTCTGGAACACCTTCTGAAGTATCAAAGATTGAACATGAGTTTAAACTCAATGCGAATATCTTAAAAACCCTCGTAATCAGGGCCAATGGCTAACGATCTTAACAAAGTACTTTTAATCGGTCGAATGACCCGTGATCCGGAATTTAAATCGGTGAACGGAAGTTCTGTTGTCAATTTTTCAATTGCGAATAACAGAGTTTATGTGACTAACGGTGAAAAGAAAGAGGAAACTCATTATTTTGACTGTGTGGCATGGGGCCGACTCGCTGACATATTAAAACAATATGCTGGCAAAGGAAAACAAGTAGCGATTGAAGGTAGACTTCAACAACAGTCCTGGGAAACTCCTGAAGGCAAAAAAGCCTCTAAAATCCGTGTCTATGTCGAGACCGCACAATTACTGGGCGGCCAAGGGCAAGGTGGTGGTTCGGGAGACCGTTCTGACAATTCCAATTCTTATGATTCCGGCGTAAGTAGTGGTTATGATGATTATCCAGCCGGTGATGACGACATTCCTTTTTGATAGGTTATGACAATGAGTGAAACAGCAAATATTGATGATACAAGAGTAGATTCCCGCGAGAGTATGGACGGGATGGATGACGACGAAAAAGGCGGTTTCCGTGGTAAAGACGGAGAAGGCAAGTTCGGTCGTAAAAACGCAAAATACAAAAAGAAAGTTTGTAAGTTCTGTGCTGACAAAGCCTTACTTGCAGGTCTTGATTATAAACGAGTCGATATCTTAGAAAGATTTGTTACCAACCGTGGTAAAATCATCCCAAGAAGAATCACTGGAACTTGTGGTAAACACCAAAGAGCACTTGCTCGTGAAATCAGAAAATCCAGATCTATCGGTTTACTACCGTTTAAAGTTCTGTAGGAGTAACGGATGAAAGTAGTATTACAAAAAGACGTATTAAATCTTGGTGATGCTGGCGACGTAAAAGAAGTTGCTGATGGATATGCAAGAAACTTCCTGATTCCAAGAAGATTTGCAGTCCGTGCGAATGATGGAAACACAAAAGCTGCTCTCCACCAAAAGAGACTTGCGGAACTGAAACGCGACAAACGTGTGAAGGTGATGAAAGAACTTTCTTCTTCTATCGAAGGTAAAACTTACGAAGTAAAAGTGAAAGTGGGCGAAAACGATAAACTTTTTGGTTCTGTGACAGCGAATGACATTGCACTCGCAATTAAAAACACTGGAGTAGAACTCGATAAACGTAAACTAGATTTAGGTGAGCCAATCAAGTCAGTAGGCGAATTCAAAATTAAAGTTCGTTTGGCTGAAGGTGTTGTGCCTCAAATTGTAGTTAAAGTCGTCGGCCAAGCATAGTCTTAAACTAAAGCTTTTTCGATGAATTCTAACCCCCTTCAGGAGATAGAGTCTGAGAAGAACTTAATCGGTTACCTACTCATGAGAGGGGTAGCCGGGCAGGAAGACTTAGGTCTAAGCCCGGACGACTTCTATATGGACAGCCACCGGCGTGTCTTTGAAGCCGTTACCGATCTCATCAATGAAGGGATCAATATCGACCTAGTTACGGTCACAAACCAAATGCGGGAAAAACGTCTTTTTAAAGATGAATCCCGCGACTTGGAATACATCACTTCTCTTTACAAAGATACGGTTCCTTTTCAACCCCTAGAGTATTATGTTAGGCGGGTAAAACGTGTTTCCGATCGCCGTAAGTATGTTGAAGCCTTAAACCAAGCCATTGATAAAGTTAAAATTGAACCTGGCGAAAACGATTCTGTATTCAGTCTCGTAGAACAGTCGCTAATGGATATTTCTCGCCAAGAGAGATCCAAAGGTTTAAGAAAAGTAAAAGACGATGCCAATGCCCTAATTGATTACATCAAAAATGTAGTAGCAGCAAGTCAAAATGGAACGGGTGGGATTAACGGTTTAAAAACCCATTTTACCGGTCTGGATATGGCAACCACTGGTCTTAAGTCACACGAACTTATGATCCTTGCGGCAAGGCCAGGAAACGGGAAAACAACTTTTGCTTTGAATATTGCGGCAAACGCGGCGCTAAAAGAGCGTAAAACGGTCGTTATTTTTTCTCTAGAGATGAGCCGGATCGAACTCCTTCTCAAACTCATTAGTGCGGATGCAAGGATTGATTCCTATGCGTTGAAAGCAGGAACTCTTACTTCCGCACAAATGACCCAACTCAAAGACAGCATTGGAAACATTACATCGGCTAGTTTGTACATTGATGATTCAGGATATTTAACCATCCAAGAATTTTCGGCAAGACTACGCCAACTTCGAACCACGGAAGAAGTAGGGCTTGTGATTGTAGATTATTTACAGCTCATGAGTGATCCGAAAGCCGCCATGGGGGGAAGGCAACAAGAGGTTGCCAATATTTCCAGAGGACTCAAACAAATGGCACGGGAAGTGGGTTGTCCTATCATCGCTTTATCGCAGATGAACCGTTCCATTGAAAACCGCTCCAAAGACCAAAGGCCACAACTTTCCGACTTACGGGAGTCAGGTGCCATTGAGCAGGATGCGGATATTGTATGTTTTATATATCGAGAGGAAATGGTGAAACCTCCCGAAGAGCTTGACCCAAACAAAAGGGGAATGGCTGAGATCATCATCGCCAAAAACAGAGCGGGTGCTACGGCCGATTTTCCATTGATGTTCAATCCGAAAATCAGCCGTTTCGACAACGTTCCATTATAAAGAGGTTTTCAATTGAATCAGTGGGTCAGTTCCGAATATAAAAATAGAATTCGTGCAACGAGTGTATCGGATGCATCTGTCGGCAAAACTTTATTCCTTTCTGGATGGGCTTTCCGTTACCGCGACCAAGGGGGAGTGATTTTTATCGATCTCCGTGATCGTTCTGGAATTTTACAAATTGTTGCTCGTAAAGAAATTTTGGGAGATGATTTTTCTAAAGTAGAAAAAATTCGTTCTGAATATGTGATTGCTGTGAAAGGAAAACTTTCTCTTCGTGATGCAGAATCTGTAAATCCAAAGATGGAAACCGGCAAATACGAGTTAATTGCAGAATCAGTTGAAATTCTAAATACCTCCAAAACTCCACCGTTTACCTTAGATGAGTTCGATCCATCTGGGGAAGAAATTCGTTTGAAATATCGTTATTTGGATATGAGAAGGGACGAACTTCGGGATCGTTTGGTTTTACGTCACAAACTAACATTTGCTCTTCGTGAATATCTAGATAGTAAATCCTTTTTGGAAATTGAAACACCTATTTTAAATAAATCCACTCCCGAAGGGGCACGCGATTTTCTTGTCCCTTCTCGTTTGAATGCAGGTGAGTTTTATGCTCTCCCACAATCTCCTCAACTTTTCAAACAGATCCTGATGATTGGTGGAATGGAAAGGTATTTTCAAATCGTAAAATGTTTCCGAGACGAAGACTTACGTGCGGACCGCCAACCTGAATTCACTCAACTCGATATGGAGTTTTCTTTTGTTACAGAAGATGACATTCGTGCTGAAATTGAATCCATGTGGACCTTTGCTTTAAAGAAAGTTTTTGGTCTCGAAGTGAATGCACCGTTTATGAAGATGCCTTACCATGTAGCCATGGAGGAATACGGATCTGACAAACCAGACATTCGTTTTGGAATGAAACTTGTGAATGTATCTGAGATTGTAAAAGATGCTGATTTTCAAGTGTTTAGTGCTGCTGTGTCTGGTGGTGGTGTGGTAAAAGCCATTTGTGTTCCTGGTGGATCGGTGATTTCTAGAAAAGAGATCGAAGACCTAACGGGTTGGTTGTCACGTGACTTCCGTGCCAAAGGCCTTGCCTATATGAAACATGGGGCAGGAGGCTTAGAGTCTACCATCACCAAGAGGTTCACTCCCGAGGCTTTGGATGCGATTGCAAAAGCCGTTGGATCGAAAGAAGGGGATATGGTTTTCTTTGGAGCGGATTCTTCTAAGATTGTGAACGCTTCTCTTGGTGCTCTCCGATTGAAATTATCTGAAAAATACGATCCACCTAAGCTTCCTTATAGTTTTCATTGGGTAGTGGATTTTCCTATGTTTGAACTGGATGAAGCGACCAAAACTTGGACCTTCCTCCACCATCCTTTCACTTCTCCAAAAGAAGAAGACTTTGATAAACTAAGGGATTGGAAAGCTGGGAAATCAGTTGACCTTTCTTCGATAGGTGCTAAAGCTTATGATCTAGTTCTCAATGGAACAGAAATTGGTGGGGGATCAATTCGGATTCACAATCCTGAAATCCAAAGCTTGGTTTTGGAAGCGATTGGGATTGGTGAAGAAGATGCAAAATCCAAATTTGGATTTTTACTGGATGCCCTTTCTTTTGGTGCGCCACCTCATGGGGGGATTGCTTTTGGTGTGGATCGGATTATGATGTTACTTACTGGAGGAACTTCCATTCGTGATGTCATTGCTTTCCCCAAAACACAAAAAGGAACTTGTATGATGAGTGAAGCACCGGGGCCTGTGGACGCAAAACAACTAGAAGAATTAAAACTCAGGGTAGTCACTATTTAATATGGATGAAAGTTTTACATTTCAGGAAGAATCCCTCTACCAAACAGTATGTGGGATTGGAGACAGCAAACTCCCGTTATGGGAAAGTCGACTCAATGTAAAACTGATTCCGCGTGGTAAGTCTCTCATCATCCAGGGAAGTGAAGACCAAGTCCAAGTTGCCTTAGATACCTTTCACAAGGTGGAAGAAAATTTCAAACGAAGGCCTGACAAAGCAGATTATTCTTTTTTTGATATTGATTACTTAGTGAATAAAGTCAAAGATTCCAGTGGTGGTTGGCCCACACCTGGTTCTTCTGATTTCCAAAAGGAAGGAGAGACCTGGACTCCGAGAGACAAAATCTTTGTCACCTTCAAAGGAAAACCCATCTTTCCCCGCACTAAAAATCAGGAAAACTTTGTCGATAGTCTTCATAAAAACTATATCACCATTGCCATGGGACCTGCAGGAACTGGTAAAACTTTTTTATCCATAGCTTCTGCTTGTCGGATGATGCAAACGGGGGAAGTGGACAGGCTCATCCTAACTCGGCCTGCTGTGGAAGCGGGAGAGAACTTAGGATTTCTTCCGGGTGATTTGACCCAGAAAGTAAATCCTTATCTTCGTCCCATCTATGATGCGTTACATGAATGTATCGGGTTCGAAAAAACAAGTGAATATTTGCAAGTTGGAAAAATTGAAATTGCTCCCATAGCTTTTATGAGAGGAAGAACCTTGTCGCATTCCTTTATTATTTTGGATGAAGCACAGAACTGCACTTTGCCTCAATTAAAAATGTTTCTCACTCGGTTTGGAAAAAATTCTAAAATGGCAATCTCAGGGGATGCCACCCAAATCGATTTGGCACATGGCCGGTCGGGACTGGAAAAAACAGTGTATACTCTCCGAAATCTAAATGGAATTGAAACGATTTTCTTTGGGAGAGAAGATATTACACGCCACCCGATCGTCGAATCCATAGTAAGAAGATTTGAAGAAAACGAGAGTTTGTTCTCTAAAAAACCATGAAAGCTATTTTAGATTCTTCCATGACTCAAGTGACTGACTTCCTAACAAAAGTTAGGCCAGTTTCTGTTGTTCGTAACATCCAACTTGTATTGGTGTCTTTAACTTTATTGTTTGTTACTTATGTTCTTTCGATTCCTTTTTTTGGCCAAACAAGAGTGGATACAGATCCCGATGGACTTTTTTCAGAAGGGAAAATTGCTCCTGAAACCATCCAATCGGCAAAGGAATTTTCTTACGAAGATACTGAAAAAACAAATCAGGAAAAACAGAAAGCTGCTGCCAATGTTCCTTTTGCTTTCGATAAAGATTTTGGAATACTTGTTGCGGGGATTGATACAAATCTTTCGGAAGATGTTGAACTATTACGTACTATTTTAGCAGAAGGAAAGGGAAGTCCTGCCATTGTCAAAGATCGAATTCCTAGATGGCGAAATCGTACCAATGAAGAAATCCAAGCTATCTTGGATTATCCTAGAAAAGATAAGTTAAAGAACTTCATCCAACAATATACCAATCTCATTTTTTCAAAGTATTGTATTGTTAAAGAAGACCTTCCGTTTGCAAAAGATTTGGACAAAGCCGGGGCCAAGATTCGTAATATCGGAACCCAAGACCAAACATATTTTATCGATGGTAATTTAGTCATTCCTCGGTCACAGATTTATAAAGAAGGACCAGTAGCATCCGTACTATCAAAGTTAGCTTCTGAAAAATTGCCGAACGTTTCTGATTCTCTACTCAAAGCCGTCTCGAGGATTGGACTTTATTATGTTTATTCCTATCCTGCTTGTAGTTATAATGCGGAAGAAACTGAAAATTCCAGGTTGCGAGCCTCAAACTCCATTCCCATCCAAAAAAGTCGGATCCAAGCCAATGAGGTTGTTGTTCGTTCGGGAGATGTGATCACTCCCGAGGTAAAATTCAAGCTGGATATGATGAATCGGTATGCGACCAGAGCCAATTTAGCATCCATCATTTCTATTTTTCTCACTCAATGTGTTCTCATTATGATTGTTGGGTTCTATCTGATTCGTTATAGGCCAAAGCGGCTGAATGACCTATCGAGTAATTTAATTATCTTTTTTACACTTTGGATTGTCATTGCTTCTATTTATCTACTTTCTAAGATCTTTTATGCCACTGACAGTGATTTGTCGGGCGTATATTATTTTGGAATGTTTGTCCCGGTGGGAATGCTTTGTTTACTCCTTGGATTTGTCTATGATGAACAACTTTCTATCGCCATTGGTTTCTTTTTAGCTTTTGCGGTTTTTTTTGCCTCTCGTTACAACCCAACATCCTTTATGTTAGCTTTTACTGTTGCAGTGGTGAGTTCTATTTATGGAAGGCGGCTACTCAAACGAATTGATTTTTTAAAAGCGGGGTTTTTACTTACCTTTGTGCAAATTTTGATAACCACCGCGGGTTATCTATTTGATGGAAGAGAGTTTTATGTTTCCACAGGATCTGGTTTTTTTAGGGACTTAACCAATTCGAATTTATTTCACATCACCGTGATGTGTTTTGTGAATGGGTTTGCCAGTGCGACAGCGGTTCAGTTTTTACTTCCCCTGTATGAATATGTTTTTAATATTCCTACTCGTTTTAAACTCATTGAACTTGCCGACACCGGCCATCCTTTGTTACAGCAACTACTAACCAAAGCTCCTTCTACTTACACTCATACCTTTATGGTGGCTGCTTTGTCGGAAAGAGCAGCGCAAAATCTAAACTTGGATAGGCTTCTTGTTCGTGTAGGAGTTTATTTCCATGATATTGGAAAAATACCGAATGCCGGTTTTTTTGTGGAAAACCAACATTTGATTCCCAAACCAGAACATATCGACAAAAACAATCCAGCACTTGCTGCGAAAACTGTCATTGATCATGTGTTAGATGGGATAGAAATGGCAAAAAAAGCAAGGCTTCCTCGGGAGATTATTAGTTTCATTCCCGAACATCATGGAACATCTACCATGGCGTTTTTTTATCATAAGGCCTTACAGGAAATTTCCCCTTCGGCTAGAAAAAACATCAATAAAAAAGATTTTCAATATCCTGGTCCAAAACCTCAAAGTAAAGAAACTGCGATCGTCATGATTGCCGATTCATTGGAAGCTGCTTCTCGTTCACTAGATGAAGTCTCTCCTGAAAGTTTGGACGAACTCATTCGAAAAATCGTAAATTCAAAATTAGCTGAAAACCAATTGGATGAAAGTGGTCTGACCATCGGAGATTTAGAAATCATCAAATCTAGTTTTCAAGAAGTACTACTTTCTAGTTTGCACCAAAGGCCAAAATACCCAAAACCAGAAGATACAAAAGCCTTAGAAGTAGCTGGTTCAAAAAAAAATAAAAAATGAATTCATCCCTAAATGTGGTGACCCACCTAAATGACCAGTGGGGTGGGGATATTGAAATTCAATCTGATTTGGTTTTGAAAAATTCTGAACTCATTCTTAAATTCTTAAGTCCTAATTTTTTACAAGTATTAGAATTATCGATTCTTCTTGTGGATGACCAATTGATGAAAGAAATCAATTTTGAAAGGAGGGGGCTAGATAAAACAACAGATGTTCTATCTTTTCCACTTTATTCTGAATCTCCACCGATCCCCTTTCAGATCTTAGGTGAAGTAGTCATTTCGATGGATACTTGTCGTAAACAAGCCAGTGAAATTGGTCATTCGATCATTGATGAGTTTTATCGTCTTCTTGTACATGGAATTTTGCATTTGTTTGGTTATGATCATGAAACAAATGAAGAAGATGCCATCCAGATGCGTAAAAAAGAGGATGAATGTTTGGAATTGGTGTTTGAACGTTAAATGGCGATTCGAAAAGAAAAAGGAATCGTTATCCTCAGTCGTGATATTGGAGATAGTGATAGACTCATTAGCCTTGCAGGTGAATCACAAAGTAGAATGAATTTCCTTAGTAAAGGAATTCGTAAGTCCAAACGCCGGGCCATCATCACTACAGAGATTGGTTCTCTTGTGGAAGTAGATTATTACGATCAGCCAGAGAAGGATTGGAAGTCCATCAAAGAAGTCCATCTTGTCAATCGTTATGATGAATTAAAATCTGATTATTTAGGTACACTTTTTGTTTTGTATTTAACGGAACTTACTTCTCTTCTTTATCCAGAAGGGGAATCGCATCCTTTTCTTTTTCAACTTCTTTCAGGAAGTTTGGATACTTCTAATGAAAAAGGGTTTCAAAAGCAGATTTTGCCTTTTTTCAAACTACGGGCTCTTTCCCATATGGGGCATTTTCCGACAGAATTCTATTGCCATACTTGTGGAGAGGAGGTGCTTTCCAAAAGTGCGGCTTACTTTTCGGTGGCAGATCGTGAATTTTTATGTTCTGACTGTCACCCATTACCCAAAGATCATTTGCCTGTTTTGAAACTGTTTCATACTATGTTATCAAAGAAATTCTCGAATGTACTCGGGGTTTTCACTCGTGAGTCGGAATACCGGGATGGTGATTTGATTTTGAACCAATTCCTTCGATCTTTATTCGGAAAAGAGTTAAAATCATACTTCGAGTTTTATAAGACAATAGGGTATCTATGAATTCCATTACAAAGACCATATTACTTTGTATGACTCTTTCTGTTTTTTTTGCTTTGTTCCAACTCCTGCTTAAGGGAGAGAATTTTAGAAAAAATGGGAAACCAAGTTTTGGAAAGGAAATGTCCGGTTCTTTCCAAACCACACTTCGGGAAGAAAAAGAGAGCATTCCCCATTTTGTTTCCCGATTCAAGGCGAAAAGTTTTGAACTATGGCACAACTCGGACAAATTAAAACTGGATATTAAATATTAGAAATGAATGTAAATCAATTATTGAAACAACTCGTATTACTTGAGTTAGAGAAAGCCGTCGATATTTATTTAGAAAAAAACAATCTAAGTTCTGTTAAAGAAAGTTTAAAAATTCGTATTGAGTATTCAAGGGACGAAAAGTTTGGGGATTATTCTTCTCCTTTTGCCTTAGAAAACAAAAACAGTTTAAATAAAAACCCTAAAGAAATTGCAGAAGGTGTTCTTGCTGAAATTCAAAATGATTCTTTTTTTGAATTTGTTAGTTTTTCACCTCCAGGTTTTATCAATTTCAGAATTCAAACAGAGTTTCTAAATCGGTATGTTACTTCTGTGATGTTTCCTAAAGTGACATTTGCACAAACTCCGAAAAAAGAAAAAATACTTCTAGAATTTGTTTCGGCTAACCCCACAGGTCCAATGAATATCGTATCTGCGAGGTCTGCAGCCTATGGGGATGCCCTCGCCAATTTACTGACAAGTCTTGGACATACCGTAAAACGAGAGTTTTATGTAAATGATTATGGAAACCAAGTGTATTTACTTGGAGTTGCGGTTCTTTTGCGATTATTTGAATCTAAAGGAGAAACGATTCAATTTCAGGAAGAAGAATCAGATGAATCCGTGGTTGATTTGATCAAAAAAAGAATTCTTCCTAAGGAAAGTTACCGAGGGGAGTATATCAAAGACATTGCCATCGAATGTTTAGAAGATAAGGAAAGGACTCAATTTGTCTTTGATTCTGTGTCTGCAGAAAAATGGGATGAGGTCATAAACTTTCTTTCTCGGTATGCAGTGGAATACAACTTGGGTCGTCAAAAAGAAGATTTGGCTCTCTTTGGTGTCAATTTTGATTTATTTTTTAGCGAACGAAGCCTTCATGAAGCTGGTGATGTAGAAAAGGTTCCTTCTATCTTAAAAAAAGAAGATGTGACTACGATTGATGGAAAACTTCATTTTCTTTCCACTCTCTACGGTGATGATAAAGACCGTGTGATTCGAAGAGAAGACGGCCGACCAACCTACCTTATGGCTGACATCGCTTATCATTACAATAAGTTCACACGAGGGTTTGATTCGCTCATTGATATTTGGGGACCTGATCACTATGGTTACATTGCTCGTCTCAAAGGAGCAGTGAAGTCTTTTGGAAAACCAGAAGAGAGTTTTCGTGTTCTGATTGCCCAACAAGTAAACTTAATTGAAAACAAAGAAAAGGTTAAGATGAGTAAACGTTTGGGGATATTTCAGACCATGCGTGATCTTTTGTCTTATTTGGGAAAACAAGGGAAAGATGTAGGTCGTTATTTTTTCTTAATGAGAAGTTCCGATGCCCCTCTTGATTTTGATTTGGATTTAGCAAAGGATGAATCAGATAAAAACCCTGTTTTTTATATTCAATACGCACATGCAAGGATCTGTTCTATCTTTCGTGAATTACAAGTTCCAATGAACCTAAGTCTATTGCAGGCGGGAGTTTCAGTGGAATTTTTGAAACAAGAAGAGCGAAGTCGACTCCTCTTTTGGGTGGCTCGTCTCCAGGAGGAAGTTTATGATACGGCTTCCAACTTTGAACCACATAGGTTAACGAACTATCTTCAATCATTGAGTAAATCTTTTACTAAGTTTTATTCGCAAAAAGACAATCGCATCAAAGATAAATCAGGTAAGGAAAAGGAAACTCTTCTTGCTTTGGTTCTTTACACCAAGTATGCTCTTGAAAGTGGATTGGCACTTCTTGGAATTTCTGCCCCAGAAAAGATGTCCAAAGAAGAGACTACGTAAAAGTGGAAGCTCCGTTTATTGTTATCATTGCTTCTGGTTCTGAAATCACTGCTGGTCGGAGTTTGGATACAAATTCTGGTTGGATGGCGAATGAGTTATTTGAACTCGGTTGGAAAGTAAAAAAGTTCATCACACTCCCTGATGACCCGGATCTCATTCTCTTAGAACTCCAAACTCTGAAAAGGTTAGCAGAAACAAGGCCGGTGCTTGTTCTTATGACGGGTGGGCTTGGTCCCACAGAAGATGATTACACATTGGAAACGGTATTGAAACTGAGTGGGAAAAAATCTTATTCTGTAGAAAAAGCTAAGATCCGTTTGACGAGAATTTATGAATCACGTGGTAAACAATATAGTGATATCCTACCTACAGTGATTCGTCAAACCCATGTTCCAGAAGATACAAAAACTTTGGATAATAGTGTTGGGATTGCTGTTGGGTTTGTTGAACCGATTGGGGTGGATTCCTATTTAGTTTGTATGCCAGGTGTTCCTTCCGAAATGAAGGAAATGTTTACACGGAGACTGGTTCCTGAACTCAAACGAATTTATCCAAGAGAGAACTTGGTCCAAAAAACAAAATGGTTATGGAATATCGGAGAGTCTCTTTACCAAAAAGATTTTGTGGAAACCCACCGAGACAGGTTGTTTCAAGATGTAGAGTGGGGTGTTACTGCCAACCGAGGGTATATTAAATGTATCTTCCAATCGACCGACTCTAAAAAATTAGAAGCCATTATCAGTGAACTGGAAACTCAATATTCAAAAATTATTTCTGATGATGTTTTTTCCTTTGTGCATGAAGAATTACTTTCTAAAAATTTAACGATTGCCGTTGGGGAAAGTTGTACTGGTGGGCTTCTCGGAAAAAAACTAACAGATTCACCTGGTTCTAGTTCCTATTTCATAGGCGGATTTTTAACCTATTCGAATGAAATGAAAGAAGCGTTGTTATCTGTTCCAGGAGAAATGATAGAAAGTTTCGGTGCTGTGAGCAAAGAAGTTGCTTCGGCTATGGTGGAAGGGATCTATCAAAAAACAAATGCTAGGTATTGTATCTCCATCACAGGAATTGCAGGGCCTGGTGGGGGAAGCGATGAAAAACCAGTGGGAACCGTTTGGATTGGTTTAAAAACTCCAGATGGTTCCATTGAAACGCATTCTTATATTTTCCCAGGAAACAGGGAAAGTATTCGTGAAAATGCAAGTAATACGGCTCTATTTTTATTATACCAATCTTTAAAACAAAGGAAGATTTGAGATGTTACAAACGATTCTTTATTCCATTGGATTTTTTATTTTATTTTATTTTAGTTGGGATGTAGATTTAAATTTAGTTCCGAGTATCAGAGAAACATGGGTCTGGAATAGTGAGGGTAGGTTTGGAACCACTTCTCCTAAACTCGGTGAAGATCCTTTAAGAACAATTAACGGTTATAAAACAGGTGGAAAATACTATTCCTTTCGAACCGGTAAATTCTTAGAAACAGATCCTAAGTATCTGGTCGATTTTCCTTTGTTATCCAACGGTTATCTACTCTATGAAAAAATTGGTGATGAAGTTAACTTTTTTTCTGATGCGGGAGAGCTCTTTTGGAAAAAACCGATTAATTCTTATCCAAGGAGTGGATATTATGCTTCTCCTGTTTTGTATTTGTCTGGTGATAATAATACAGTGTTTCTGATGGATGAAAGTGGTAATCAAGTCGGTAAACTAGAGTTAAATGGAAGATTTCTTACTGATTATCAATTTGATTCCAAAAATAAGGGAGTGATTGTCCTTTTTTCCGGCGGTGAGTTGTATCGTTTGGATGAAAAAGGAAATGTTCTTTTTGAAAAGGATCTTTCAAAAGATAAAAAAGACTCATTTTTTAAATCTGTTTCTCTTTCTCCAGATGGAAAGGTATCGTCCATTCACTATTCTTTACTTGATAAAGACTTTGTTCTTGTGTTGGATGAGAAGGGGGAATCTCTAGAAGAGTTTTCTCTTCCTAAATTTTATCCACATAAACTATATTTTGTGACTGGCAATGATGGTTCTATCCTATTTAATTTCCCCGATTCATTATCCTTTTTTCAAGATGGAAAATTAGTTTGGGAAAAAACAAAACAAAAGTCAGGTGGTGTATACCAATCGGTATTTGTTACAGATTCTATCTATGTAGTTTTATCTGAATCGGAAATTTTATTTTATAACACTAAGGGTAATTTGATCCGGCAGAAAAGAATTCCGCCTTCAGAGTTACCTGTAAGATTTTTTCCTGGGAAAGGGAATTCTGTGTTTTATATGCAGTCAAAATCCGATTTAATGCAGTTCCAAATTTTTTAAATCGGAGATTCTTTAGACTGTGTAACTGAGTTAACTTTGGTTTCCTTTAAATTATTTAGGAAATCAAAGTTTTTATTGATTTAAAATTTAGGGATTTGTTTTGGATTTTGGATCCACTTCATAAATGGAAAGAGATTTAAAACCAGTCCTTCCTTCTCTGTTGATCATTGCTATGGTCTCTGTACAAACTCCAGGCTCAATATTGAAGATGAGTTGGTCAGAAATTTCTCGGCAAATATAAAGACCTCGTCCATGACTGTCTTCTAAACCTTTTGGAAATCCAGTGGAATCATCTATGCTAATATGTCGATCGAGTCTATGTAAAATTTCTTCTTTTCTAAGCGATCCGAATTGGTCTCTTACAACAATAAAAATCGTACTCTCCGTTGCGCCGTATCCGATCAAAAAATAATCATCAGGCATGAGTTGGATATTGTCCAACGGAACCACCATATCGTGACTTGGAATTTCAAATTGGTATTTGTATTCGCCCTCGTGGGTGCGCGGAGCTCTAATCATTGCATTGGAGGTGAGTTCCTCTAATACCTGTTGGATTGCTTTTGGGGCTCCCAGTTGGATTAGGTTTTTTGAAATTTTACCACAAAGGATCGAGCGGTCTTGGTCGGATTTGATTTGTTTATAAAGGATTCCATTACTCGGAGCTTCTTCGAATTCGCTGTTTATGTTTTGACTATAAACTTTGAAGTCACCAGTGAAATACTTTTCAATCCCAAAGATATCGTTGGACAATAGTTTTTCTACCATTACTTCGATTAGGTGGATGTCTAAAAAACTATATTTGGGAATGATGTTCCAAATATGAAGGTCTTTTGCATATTTGATGTATTCATTAATATTGTATGCTGTCATAAGTGCATACAATATATTTGGAAATTCTTTTTGGATGAGTTTTACTAAATCGATTCCTGATTTTCCTGGAAGACGAATGTCTGTGATGGTTAGGTCTATTTTTTCGTTGGTTAAATACCAAACAGCTTCTTCGAAATGTTCTGCCCCAAAAACATTGAACTTAGTGCTAAGTAGATCCATAATCGCTTCGCGAATGGAATGAATGTCTTCAACAATTAGGATCGATTTTTTCATGGATTTTGCTCCGTGATATCATTGGTAAGGGGAAAGGAAATGGTAAAACGAGTTTTCTGTTCAACAGACTTCACGGATATATTACCATCATGTTCTTTGACAATGGAATGGCAGATAGAAAGTCCAAGCCCGGTTCCTGTTCCTGATTTATTACTCGTAAAAAATGGATCAAAAATCTTTTGGATGATAGGATCTGGAATTCCTCCGGCGTTGTCCTCTACAATGATATGGAGCCAGTTTTTTGTTTTTCTAAGTTCTATTGAAATTTCGCCAGGTCTATAATCGAATGCTTGAAGTGAGTTTCGAAATAAATTCATAAATAACCGCTCCATCTTTCCTGGATGGAAGGGGAATTGGTAATCATGATCACAAGAGATCCGCCAAACAATGTTTTTACTTAAGTGAGGATAAAGACGAATCACTGTATCTTTTGCGCGGTTGATGGTTTCTACGATGTCTCCTAGTGTGACTTTGACTTTATCGGTTTTGGCAAAAGAAATGATATCCGAAACAATAATGGCTGCACGAGAGATATCATTTTTGATCATATCCAAACGTTTTTCAATTTGTTCAGGTGGTTGGTTTTGCCAATTTGCCTTTAGGTTTTGTAGTGTTAAGCTAATTCCTGTAAGTGGGTTATTTAATTCGTGTGCAATCCCTGAAATTAGAATTCCAAGAGAGGCAAGGTTACGCATCCGAAAGGATTCTTCTTCTTTTTCTCTTTGTTTCGTCACATCAGAAATTTTTTCCACCATCCAAAATAGATCTTCTTGTTTGGGGTAAGGGTAAAACTCCAAAAATAATGTTTGTTTTTTATCTTCTGATCTAAAAAAAATCTCTCTAGTGATGGGAGTCGAGTAGGTTTGATTTTTTTCTTTTGATTTTACGTTGATTTTGGGACAATAGGGACAAATGTCTGTTCGTTGGTATAAAACCTCGTAACATTTGCGGTCAAGGAGTTCGTCGTATTTATTATTTTTAGCAAAGAGAATGGTTGCTAAGTTTGCTCTTTGGATATTAAAATCTGAATCAATGAGAACCAGTGGATCTTGGACCACATCATAAATGGCTTCCAGTTCACGTGCCTTTTCTGCCACTTTTTCTACAGATGAAGAGTCCTTATTCTGTGAGTCAGGCAAAATCAGTATCCCAAGGATTGGTTTAATTGTTTGAACATAGATTTTTGACTTTTGTTGCCACCAGTTTTTTGTAAGGCAGTGATTGATGCCAACTGGCTATGAAAGTCCAATAGAAATTTGATATAAAAATCTTTTTTAAAATCGTTTCTTTCCTGTTTAATTTCATCATTACGAAGAGATGAAAGTGGAAAACTATCTGATCCATCGATTCCAGAAAAACTAATCACCATATCGTTTAAGGATTCATCTAAGGGTGAGGTATCAGAGATTTTGGTTTTTGTTTTTTGTTCGATTTCGGTATCTTCAGTGACCACTAAAACTTCCACTTTAGAAAGAACTGACCCGTTGAATTCTAAAAGAATGGATTTTTCTTCTGAATGTTTGATTCGGTTTTTGTTCTGCGGGTCTGGATCCACTTTGTACTTTCGAATCCGAATCCCAGTTCTATTGGGATAGGTTCCAATGAAGCTGATCGTTGTGTTGGCAGGAAGAGATGTTAGGGTTTCGTAAGACAAAAGATCCCTAGCTTTAGCGATATCTCGGTAAAGACTAAGGATTTCCTTATCTAATCTATTTTCTTTTTCGGAAGTGCCGGTCTCAGCGGAGAGACCAACACTCAAGAAGAATAAATTAAGGAGTAGTAGGAGCCGGTACTTCGGGAGTAGTTCCATCAGTTTCTACCGGAGCTTCTAAACTTGGTTCTAGATCGGGAACTAAAACTTCATCTTTTTTGGCAAAAACAAAGGAAAGTGCAAGTGATAGAACGATAAAAAGAATCGCTGCAACGCGAGTGGTTTTTGTCATTACATCAGCTGTGGAGGCACCGAATACCGATTGGCTCGCGGTTGATCCACCTAACATTCCTGCGCTTCCACCTTTTCCGGTTTGGATCATGACAAGAAGGATGAGAAAGAGTGAGAGTAGAATAAATAGTGTGAGGATGGTTCCTGCAAAAAATCCCATATTGTTTCCTTATTTTAAAAGTCCTAAAAATGAATCCAATTTTTGACTGGCTCCTCCTACGAGGCCACCGTCTATATTTGGTTTGGCGAGTAATTCTTTAATGTTATCTGGTTTTACAGAACCACCATAAAGAATTTGAATTTTTTCAGCAATGGCACTTGTACCCACAAATAAATTACCAATTTCTTTACGGATAAAGGCATGTGCTTCTTCTGCTTCGACGGGAGTGGCAACCTTTCCCGTCCCAATCGCCCAAACAGGTTCGTAAGCAATTACCAGTTTTGCGAATAGATCACTTGTAATGTCTTTTAACCCTTTTTTGATTTGGTCTTCTAAGACAGTAAAGGTATTTCCTTTTTCGCGTTCTGCCCAGGTTTCTCCTACGCAGTATACAACACGAAGACCAGATTTTAAAAAATGCAAAATCTTTGCATTGTCAAACTCAGAGGTTTCCCCGAGGAACTGACGTCTTTCGGAGTGACCCACAAGAACTGTCTGAATTCCAAGTTCTGCGAGTTGGACAGGAGAGATCTCTCCAGTCATGGCAGTGAGGCCCGACTGGTAAGCGTTTTGCGCTCCTACTATGAGGTTTGATCCCTTAGCAATTGTAGAGATGGATTCCAAATGTAAGGCACTTGGGAAAACCATCACTTCATAAGAAGAGGTAGTACTTGCAGAAACGAGACCTTTGGCGATGGAGATCCCTTCTGCCAAAGTTAAATTCATTTTCCAGTTTCCCGCAATGATTTTCTTTCTCATCTTATTTTCCTTCCTTAGGGAGTAAACATTCCACACCTGGTAGTGTTCGTCCTTCTAAAAATTCTAAAGAAGCACCTCCACCAGTAGAAATATGAGTGATTTTGTCTGCCACACCGGCTTTGTTCACAGCCGCAATGGAATCGCCACCGCCAACAACGGTTTTGGCTTTGGATTTACTGATGGCCTTTGCAATCTCAATGGTTCCTTTGGAGAACTTATCCATTTCGAACACTCCCATCGGTCCATTCCAAAGAATGGTTTTGGCTTCTTTGATGGCTTTTATATAATTGTCGATGGTTTTAGGACCAATGTCCATTCCCATCCATCCATCCAAAATCCCCATTTTATCGACCGACTTTGTTTTGGCATTGGGATCAAAATTATCAGCAATGATATGGTCGATGGGAATTTGGAGGTCAACTCCTTGGATTCCCGCTCTGTCAATCAGTTGGAAGGCTTGGGATTCAAAGTCTGGCTCTACGAGGGATTTTCCCACGGGAACCGCTCTGGATTTGAGAAAGGTATAAGCCATTCCTCCTCCAATGAGAAGGTGGTCTACCTTCTCGAGAAGGTTTTTTAAAATAGCAAATTTAGAACTGACTTTGGAACCACCAACAATCGCTACGAAAGGGCGCTCTGGTCTTGCGAGTAGGCCACTGAGAACCTCGATTTCCTTTCGCATGAGGAGTCCCGCAAACGCAGGAAGTAAGTGAGCCACACCTTCTGTAGAGGCATGGGCTCTGTGGGCCGTTCCAAAGGCATCGTTGACATAGACATCAGCAAGCTTAGCCAGTTCCTTACAGAAACCGGCTTCGTTTTCCTCTTCTTCCTTATGGAAACGAAGGTTTTCTAAAAGGAGAATTTCGCCATCGCCGAGTTCATTGGACTTCTTTACAACATCTGTGCCAATCACAGAGTCAGAAAAACTGACTTTGGTTTTGACAAGTGTGGAAAGAACATCAAACACCGGTTTCATGGAGTATTTTGCCTCAGGGCCACCTTTCGGGCGTCCTAAGTGACTTCCCAGAATGATCTTTGCCCCTTTGGAAATCAGTAACTCCAAAGTCGGGAGGGTTTTTTCAATTCGAGTTTTGTCCGTGGCTTTGCCGTTTTCGACAGGGACATTGAAGTCCACACGAACAAAAACTCGTTTTCCTTTTAGATTTTGTTCTTCTAGAAGAGGTAATTTCATCTTAGCCTTTTTTTGCCATGTAACGTACGAGATCTAAAACTCGGTTGGAGTATCCCATCTCATTGTCATACCAAGATACTAGTTTGAAAAAAGTGGAGCTAAGTTCAATACAAGCATCTGCATCAAAAATAGAAGAACGAATGTCTCCGAGGAAGTCGTTAGAAACAACCATATCCTCAGTGTAACCAAGGATTCCTTTCATGGAACCTTCACTTGCTTCTTTCATTTTCTTTTTGATTTCAGCAAGGCTAGTTGGTTTTTCTGTACGAACGGTTAAGTCCACAACTGATACGTCTGGAGTCGGAACTCGGAAACTCATACCTGTGAGTTTTCCGTTCACTTCTGGGATACAAAGTCCTACTGCTTTTGCAGCACCAGTGGATGCTGGGATGATGTTTTGAGCGGCACCACGACCACCACGGAAGTCTTTTTTAGAAGGTCCGTCTACGGTTGGTTGGGTTGCTGTCATCGCGTGGATGGTAGTCATCAGACCTTCTACGATTCCAAAGTTGTCAAGAACCACTTTTGTGATCGGAGCGAGGCAGTTAGTTGTACAAGATGCATTGGATACTACATTGTCTTTTGCAGAATCGTATTTTTCATGGTTCACACCCATTACAAAAGTAGGGATATCTTTGTCTTTTGCTGGAGCTGAGATCACAACTTTTTTAGCCCCTGCTTTGATGTGTTTTTCAGCACCCACTCGGTCAGTAAAAAGACCAGTCGATTCAATGACGAAGTCCACTCCGAGTTCTTTCCATGGGAGTTTTTCAGGATCTCTTTCCGAGAAGGTTTTTACTTTTTTACCATCGATAATGATTTCATTGTCTGTGTGGGAAACTTCACCGTCAAAGCGACCGTGAGTGGAGTCATATTTGAAAAGATAAGAAAGATTGTCCGGTGTCACAAGGTCATTGATTGCGACAAATTCCAGATTGGGATCTTTGATTCCGGATCGAAGTACTAGACGTCCAATGCGACCAAAACCATTGATTGCGATTTTTACCATGAGTTTCTCCTAAAAGGCTCGTATCGAAAGATGAAACGATTTTTTAATTACAGAATTTCGGGTTCGGGGTCTCTGTCACTCATTTTAAGGGCTAAGTACGCAGAGAAGGCTTAAGAAATTGTGAAATTCACGTCTTCTTTGGCTAGAATTCCTCTAGGAATCCGTCCAATAGGATTCTAGATTACCCATGAAAGGCTTAGAAAAAGAGCTCAACCGGGCACGAGCGGAACAAAGGATTTTGGCCCAGGTCTCCTCCCATCCAGCCATCCGTTCTGGAGAAATCCTTATATTCGCTAGGTTCATTACAAAATCAGTTTCCGAGCTTTTGGGAATCGAACGTGTTGGTGTTTGGCTTTTTAACGAAACCAAAGATGAGCTACTGAATGTGGATACTTTTTTCTTAAGTAAAGGCGAACATGGCTCAGGGGGCATTTTAAAAGAACAGGAATTTCGTGAAGAGTTTCAATACCTTGTGACAGAAAAATATGTAGATGCAAGTGATCCCTATACAGACCCAAGAACCAAAGGGTTTATTGAGTCGTATTTAAAACCAAATAACATTACAGCGATGTTAGACGGGGTGATTCGGATGGGAGAAGAGTTAATCGGCACTTTATGTTTTGAACATGTAGGGAAACCTCATAGTTGGGAAGAGAATGAAATCATTTTTTGTAGCCAATTGGGAGATCAAATTGCACTCACAGTTAGTAATTTACGGAAAAATGAAATCAATAAAGAATTACAAGCTAGGGAAAAGGAACTTCGTGAATTAAATGAAAGTTTGGAAAGGTTGGTTGAAGAACGGACAAAGAACCTGAAAATAACAAATGCAGAATTAGAAGTTACCATTACCAGTTTACAAAAAACACAAGCCCAGTTGATTTTATCCGAAAAAATGGCAAGTCTTGGTCAATTAGTTGCTGGGATCGCTCATGAAATCAATAACCCAATCGCTGCCATCCATGCTTCTGCTCAGAATTTAAAACAATCTCTATTTGATTCCGAATTGTCTTTATTCCAAAAAGAATTGAAGGATTTACTTCCTTCTTTAGAGAAACAGAAGTTATTTCTGAATTGTTTGGATGTATTAAAAACCCGTGTCGAAATGGTTTCTGGAAAGGAAAGGATGAGGCGGAGAAAAGAAATTGAATCCTGGCTGAAATCTAAAAGTATTCCTGAATCCTTTTCCTATCAGTTGATCGATTCAGGATTTGAATTACCCATTCTCGAAGAGTTCGAAATCCTGTTTCAAGATTCTGATGTTTTTGCCATAGTATCTTTGTTAGCTGAAGAGATCACTGTGTACCAGTCTTTAAGTATTATGCAATTGGCTGTCGAACGAGCAAGTAAAATGACCTTTGCCTTAAAAAACTTTGCTCGGTTTGAAGTTTCTTCAAGTCCCGTGAGAACAAATCTAGAGGAAAATATTGAAACAGTCATCACTCTCTATCAAAATCAGTTTAAGAAAAAAGTAACTTTAGTGAGAGAATACGCATCCATTCCTCTAATAGAAGGATATCCGGAAGAATTGTTACATCTGTGGACAAATTTGATTTATAATGGACTCCAAGCGATGACCTTCTTCGGAGAAATGAAAATTCGAACAGAAGTTTTCCAAGGAATGGTGCGAGTGACTGTGGAAGATTCTGGATCAGGGATCCCTTTTGATGTACAAAGCCGAATCTTCGAGCCTTTTTTTACGACCAAACCTTCGGGGGAAGGGAGTGGGCTTGGGCTCGATATTTGTAGAAAGATCGTGGAAAGGCACAATGGCCGGATCCACTTTGAAACAAGGCCTGGAAAAACTAAGTTTTTTGTGGACTTACCTTTTTTTCTAAAAACCTAACTCTTGTTTATTTTTACCATAGAGTTGCAATGATTTGGTTTTCTGGAACGACACCTAAAGTTCTCGAATCCACTCCGAGTTCGCGGTTGTCTGCGAGTAAGAAAAAAGATTTTTCAGAAACAGTGAGTTTCGGCAGATCATCTGATTCTGTTTTTCCTTGTGGGATGAGAGGAATCTCTCCCGGAGAAGATTCTGGAAAACTGGTTGGGTCAAGTAATGATCCATTTCGAAAGACCATACGTTTTTGAACATAAATGGTATCCCCTGGTTTTCCAACGATCCTTGCGATTAAAAAGGACTCTGGATCCAGAGGAGAACGAACGAGCACTACATCACCAATCCCTAATTGTTTGACCCGAAACAAACGATTGAAGTAAGCGGTGGATCCTTTTTTTAGAGTGGGTTCCATAAACTGATTCGGAATATGAACAGGAGTGATTACGTAATACTTAAACAGAACTGCAAATACGAGTCCTAGAAAGAGCGGGATCAGAAAAGCATACAATCTTGTTTTGAATGGAACTTTGTTTTTAGATTTAGACATGGAAATAATTGATCTCTCTTCGTAAACTTTCAGAAAGTTGGTTCATGTTTTGAGAACTAGATTTGGTTCCTTCACTCGACATGGCAGTGGTTTGCGCATGGGTATTGATTTCTGCCATTGATCTCGAAATTTCTAACATCGCCATCTTTTGTTCGTCGGTTGCTTCCTTGATCATTTCGGAAAGTTCGCGAATTTGAGTGACACCTTCGTTGACTTCTTCATTGGTTTCAATTTGTTTTTGGACGACTGTACGAATTTCTTTTGTCATTTGGTTGATCGAGTTCACACCAGAAATCGTTTCGCTTAAAATGACGATGGACTGGTCAATTTTTTCCTGACCTTGTTTGATTTCCCCTTCATTTTGTTTGATGAGTTCTTCAATGTCATCAATCGATTTTGCGGTTTTTTCGGCGAGTTTTGAGATTTCATCGGCAACTACGGCAAAACCTCTTCCTGCGACACCGGCTCTTGCTGCTTCTATGGCGGCATTCAGTGCTAGTAAATTGATTTGTTCTGATATGTTATGGATGATTTCGACAACATTTGTCATCTCCGAAGAGGACTGATAAATATTATCCATCGAGAGTTTCATCTCACTTAAAGATTTTTCACCTAACTTTGCATCGTTTGTGATTTCTTCGACTCTTGTGTCAGCAACTTGGAACTTTTTATCGATCTCAGAAACTGCCTCATTCAGTTCTGTCATCTTTTTCATAAGAGAAACTAATGTAAAGGATTGGGTTTCTGTCCTTTGGGCTACACTTTCTATTCCTGCGGTGATTTCTTCCACTGAAGCTGAAATTTCTTCACTACTTGCTGCTTGGTTCTGCGCGGCATCGGAAAGAGATAACATAGATTCATAAATATCGGAACTGGTATTTGTGAGTTCGTTCGAGACCGTTTGAGTTTTATTGACAATCTGTCTAAGTTTCGTTTGAAAATCAAACATGGCATTCGCCATACTTCCAATTTCGTCTCGACTCGAGTCATAAAAATCAGATTGTAAATTGCCTTTGACCATCTCTGCAATTCTTGTTCGAATTCGTTCTAATGGTTTTAGTTTGGATTCTATCACTAGAACCGTAATGATTCCAATGAATAAAACCACAACAATGGAGATCCCGAGAGTGGTGAACAAACTGACTAATGTTTTTTCATACAACTCTGTGTTTTCGAAAATAGAAAAAATAACATAATTGAACTCAGGGTTTTTTACAAAGAAAATTCTTTTTAAAGTTCCATCTTCCGTAGAGTCAACAAAACCGAGCGCATTTTCATTTTGGAAAGGAAGATCAAAAACTAACTTCGCTTTGGCGTTGTTTCCGATTTCTTTTTTGTTTGAGTAGTAGACGATCGTTCCATCTCCATCAAAAAATCCAACCTTACCAGAAAGTCCAATTTTGATATTCCCCAAAATGAAACTGGAAAGTTTACCAATGTTTAAAAATCCACCTACATAACCGAGAAACTGATCATTTTGGTAAACGGGAAGTGTATAAGGAGAGATAATATCACCTGAGACACGAGAACGAATGCTCGTATGTCTAAGTGGACCTTGTTTGGCTAGATCTACATCTTCGATAAAAAATACAGAACCAGTTTTTGTCCGATTATATTCATTGGTTGAGACAAAAATCCCGTCTTCTGGTTTGTAATAGAATAATGCTTCGACGGCATGGTTTGTACTTTTTAACTGGATTTCGTTTAAGACAGCTCGAATGGCTTGAACGTCTTTTTTTATGATTTGGTCTTTTAATTTATTTTCTGCAAAAATGGAAAGGGTGAGCCTGTCCCGAAAGTCAACAAGAGTCACTCGCATTAAGGTCTCTGAGTCCATCACGGATTGTTCCATGCTGGTATTGACCAAATTCAATTCTTGCCTGAAATTCATCCGATAGTTGATGATAAATAAAATAAGAATCGCTGCAAAAAAGGAAAGAACCGTTTGGAATCCTAAGTTTCGGGAAAGTTTTCTTGTATTGATATGCCTTGTATGATCATTTCGAATGTTGAGGAGGATTCCTTTGATATTAAATTTATTTTCTACATAATCAATGAAGATGGATTGAAAGATGACGGTAATGGCAAGAGTGAGAAATAAACCGATAGCCATTTCACTCATAAGGACAAAGTTTGTTGATCTCAAGTAAAAGAGAAGGGCTCCTAAAACAAACAAAAATCCAATCGCATACCGGATGATCATATCGATGATGGCGACACGTCCCAAATGATCCAACCAAAAGTAAGCTAATTTGTGATCGCGTTTTGTTGCTTCTGGTCTTCCGATTCGCGAAACGGGAGCAAACCGAATCCAATAAAAACTAATACAAAATCCTAGGATGAAAAAAACGGCAATAGCGGTCGAAATTAGAATCGTTTGAAATTCTTCTCCTGACCATTCTGTAAAAAAATAAATATAAGCAAGGAGAGTGGGGACACCGATTCCGTAATTAAAACCTTCTAGACCAAAAATTATAAATTTGATCATTTTACGCATATCCATACCCTAGGGATACAGACCGTCTAAGAATTGTAAACGTAAAATTCCATTAAGAACCTATAATGAAAGACTCACTTGTTCTCAAAACCATTCAGGAAAAGATTAAAAACTTAGGAAGTTCACCTGGATGTTATCTTTGGAAAAATGAATTAGGTGAAGTGATCTATGTAGGCAAAGCACTAAAATTACAGTCAAGAGTTCGGTCTTATTTAAACCCAAACCAAAAAGATCGTAAAACTAGAGCCCTTAATGTTGAATTGTATGACCTAGATTGGATTGCTACCAGTACCGAAAAAGAAGCCTTACTTTTAGAAGCCACTTTAATTAAAAAATACAATCCAAAGTTCAATGTCAGACTGAAAGACGATAAAAGATATCCCTTTCTTTGTGTATCCACAAGTGAAGATTATCCTATGGTCTTTTTGACGCGGAAAATCAAAGATAACGGAGACCGCTACTTTGGACCCTTTACCGATGTAAAAGCGGCACGTGACACTTTGGAATTGATACATAGAATCTTTCCAATTCGGAAAACAAAACTCAAACTCCCTCTTGCCAAACCACAGAGACCTTGTCTCAATTTCCATATGGGACGTTGTCTTGGTCCTTGCCAGGGGAATGTCACCAAAGAAACCTACTCAGAGTTAGTTGATGAAATCTTAAGTTTTTTAGAAGGTAAAAAAGAACGTTTGGTTGCAGGTCTAAAAACAGCTATGGTGAAGGCATCCGAAAGGATGGAATATGAAAGAGCAGGGTATCTAAAAGTAAGAATCGAAAAAATCAATGTTGTTCGAGAAAAGCAAACTGTTGTTAGTATGGATGGGGGAGATGAAGACATCCTCGGGATTAGCAAAAGAGAGGATGATGGCCAGGTTGTGATTTTAGAAGTGCGTGGCGGAAGGCTTGAAGGTAAAAAGTCTTTCCCTCTAACAGGCTTATCTTTTTCTGATGATGAGGAAGTTTTTACATCGTTTCTTCGTGATTATTATTTAAATGTCACTCTTTTACCAAGTATTGTTTTTTTACCACCTTCGGCCAAGGGCAACTATGATGTATTTGTTGAAGCCATTACGGAAAAATTTGGAACTTCTATCAAACTTAAGTTTCCGGAAATGGGTCCCAAAAAATCTCTCCTGCGACTTGCGGAAAAAAATGCCGACCTTAGTTTGACCGAACGAATCCTTGCGACTAAACTTCGTGACCAATCGGTGGCGATGAAAGAACTCCAAGACAAATTAAATTTACCTGTTTTGCCTAGAACGATAGAATGTTATGATATTTCACATTTTCAAGGTTCTTCTCCCGTTGCCAGCGGTGTGATGTTTGTGGATGGAAAACCGTATAAGGCAGGTTATAGGCATTATAAAATGCGAGGGTATGAGGGGATCAATGATCCAGGGATGATTCATGAGGTCATTGCTCGTAGGCTCAGTCATTTGGTAAATGAAGAAGAACCATTACCTGATCTGATTGTGATTGATGGGGGACTCACTCAGTTGTCAAGAGCGGCTGAAGCAGCCAATGCGCTTGAGCTAGGTCATATTCCCATGGTCGGTCTTGCAAAAAAAAGGGAAGAAATTTATTTCCCAGGTGAAAAACACCCTTATAGTTTTGATATCCATTCACCCATGATGCGACTCCTTCGGAATTTGCGGGATGAGGCGCACCGGTTCGGTGTGACCTTCCAAAGAGTCCAAAGAAAGAAAAAAGCCTTAAAAACGATTTTGGATGATATTGAAGATATTGGTGCGAGTCGAAGGAAAAGTATTTTATCCTATTTTCAATCCAAAAAGAAAGTTACCGATGCAAGCATTGATGAATTAAAAAATGTTCCTGGCATTGGGCCTGTCCTTGCGGAAAAAATCTACAATGGAATCCAAAATTTAAGAAAAATAGAACCATAGGTTTTTCTCTTCCACCTGTATCCATTGAGGTGGGAGATGCGAAAACAAATTTTAGTCTTTATATTATTTCTCCTAGGATGCCAAAATAAAGAAAATTCCCCCTTCCTTTCGTTTGGTGGAGTTTATGATGAAGTCCCTCGCCTTGAATTCCAATATGGAGAGGTGGAAGATGCGGGAGATATCATTGAAAACACAAACTATACAAGTTTTGAATCTGGTTTACTTTGTATCCATTCTCTTCCTCTCTCATTGTATGATCGTGAGTTAGGTGGAAAATTTCGCATCTGTTGGAAAACAAACGAACACATATCTGAAAAATGGAACCAGGGGTTTTCCTTACTAGAAGAGGAACCGAAAGAGTATCCTTCTTGGGAGATCAAGGGAAATGGATGGAAGGCCGTAGCCTTAGAATACGGAAAATGGAAAAAAGACAGCGAAGCACTGAACAAGGTTTTGCAATGGGAGAGACAAATTTGGTCGAGTGGACTTGTCACTTACCAAACCTTTGGGCTCCCTCATCCTACTTTTATCCAGAGAACTTCTGAAGTATGTGAGATTCTATTTCCTTCCCACCGGCTTATGGGTTCAGAAAACAAACAACTCGTTCTTTCTTTCGAACTTGGTTGCCCTGATTTAGGAGAAATTGCAGAAAGAATCGAATCACAAAATGAAAATTGGTTCTCTCATTGCGATCCCACAGAACCCGTTGTTTCGGAACTCTTTCGTCATTCCGAATCCTCGTACCAAAGGTGGATCGAATGGGAAAATCCAAAAGACTCTGTCCTTTGCCCGAAGGATCCTACGATTGACCTAGAAATCGGAGGGGAATGGAAGTCCTTTCAGTCGGATTTATTTGCCAAACGATCCAAGATCATTCTACCACATGGGATTTTACTTTTTTCTGATGACCAGAGATATCAAGGAATTCCCATTCCCAAAGAATTCCTTTCGGGACTGGGAACGGATGCACAAGTCCGCTTCGGAAATTCAGAATTTAGAGATTCCCATTTTTCCTTTCGGCAAGGGAATGAGTTTTTTTCAAGTCAGGTTCGTTCTCTGTCTTGTCGCAATCAGTATAATCTTTGGAAGGCAAAGGATCTCTTTTGTGGAAACCCTGGTCTACCCAATCTTTTGCAAACCAAAGAAAGAGATGGAGATATACCGAGTTGCCAAACGGACCAAATCCATATTACAGAATTTTATCCTGGCAATCATTTTGATTCCGAAATGCCTATCCCAGGTTTTTTTGAGTTCCAAAATTTAGGAAGAACTTGTGACGGATCTTCGTTAAACTGGGTTTTTGATCATTCCATTTATCCTTTGTCAGCTGATGAATGGATTTTGCCTTCTGGATCTATTTTTGTTCTTACAAGAAAACTCTGGTCGGGTCTGGAAATTTTAGAAAAAGAAAAACCCTTTTCTCTTCCTAAGTTTGTCTTTCAAATTCCAAATTTCTTTTGGGAAGACAGAAAAGATAAAACGAAAACTGAATTTTTGTCCAGTCCAGATCAATTTCATTTACTTCGATTCCAAGAGAAAAATAGGCATTCGATACAAATAACTTCGGGAAACCAATCTCCTCATCCGTTCTTTGGCAGTTCTCCTTTTCTTTCTGCCTATGGTTTCCACTTAAGTCCAGGAACTGTAAACGAAAGTTTGGTGGTCAATGCTTCGACAGAACTTCTTGAATATAATCCTAACCAGTTTCCATTTTTGGACTTTGGATTTTGGGATCCAGAAGAAGGGGTGGTTCGTTTTGAAAGAGAAAATGGAAAGACATATTCATTTTGGAAACCAAAGGGCAGCCAAATCATTACACTGGCAGGTCAATCCTCTCTTTGTAACGGAGACAGAATCTACCGATTGCCAGAAGATTTTTTTTCCGAACCCTTCCTTTCTCTTCGTTATAAAAATCATTTATCAGAAAACTTAACACTAAACTTTAATCCCAGTTTGGTTCGGGAAAAAAGTCTCGGGGGAACTCGGTCACTCCATCCAGAACCGGCTCCCATTCTTTTTTCACGTTCCTTGGTTCCATCATCATCTTGTCCTTCCGATTTTCGATCTCCCGGAGTATCAAAATTACGAAGTTTAGAAGTCGAGAGGTTAGCACTTCCTTATCATTATACTACGAATTTTCCATTGGAGAACCAAACGGGAATTTATTTGGGAAATGGATCTAACAAAATACAGATCAATTTACAAAGATTAGGTGATGCTTCCTATACAGTCGATTCGGGTAGTCCACTCCCGTTTTTTCCAGAAGAACAGATTTATTCTTATTTTAACCATCCTCAGCTCATCCAACCGAAAAGTTTTTTAGAACAAAAAGGTCCTGTTCAAATCGAAGCCATTTATCCAAACCCACATGAGTCTCAAAACGAATGGATTTATCTCTGCAACCGTGGGACGAATTCTGAAGATTTGAGTGTTTACTTAGTAGAAGACGAAGTGAGCACAGATGAACTAGTCTCCTACCAAACCCGGTTCTTGGGTAAGTATCCTTTAGGGGCGGGTGGTCAAAGATTTGAATCCAATTCTACGATCTTAAACCCCAATGGATGCGCCTGGATTGTGGACCCCGATGGAAAGGATTGGTTTTTGCCCATCTTCCAAAGAGAATCGGATTTACTCCTCACAGTAAAATCAACAGCCACCATTGGAAATGGAATTGCATCCGGTGAATCCATCCAACTGAGAAAAAAGCAAAACCAAGGTTCCCTCCTCATTTCTTCCTTTGGACATAAAGAGAGTCACTCTCCCATTCGCATTCCAGTCACAACAGGAGAATTCCTTTGGCTGAAACAAGGTGTCACAGGGATGAAGGCGGCCGATTACGAAATCTTTCGCGAGGGACTTTGATTCCTTCAAAGGTTGTATTTGTTTTTGCCGTGGCTTTTTCGTTTTGTACATCCCCGAAATTTGCTGTGGGTGTCGAAGTTGGGGTTCTTGGATATGAATTGTTTTTTAAAGAATTAAACCAGAAGGAATCGGAACCAGTCCTTTGGGATTTAGAAATAAACCGGATGGGGCAAAACTTCCAAAATCATTCTTATTTGAATCGAGTTTCCGATAAATCCATGTTTGTTGGTCTGAAAGATAAAAATAAAAAAGATAAAATTGTCTGGGACTTAGAAATCAAATTAACTACGGGAAAAGAAACCGGACTTAGGCCATTTTATTTAGGAAAAAACCATTATCTTGGTTATGAAACATCCAAGTTTCTTTTGGGTCTGGGACGTCGGGAACATTTGTTTCGACCAAAATCGTTTCAAACAAGTTATGATGGAGGAGAGGGATTGTTTATTGAATTTTTCCCAAAACCCAATCTCGGTTTGCAGTTTTTTCTTTGGGACCAGTATTCTGGATCTCTTTTGTTTGAAAAAGATCGGTTTCATTCCTTACTTCCAAATCCCTCTATTTCACAAGAGAATACGGAGACTCCTTTGGGAAGAGAACCAAACGAAGGCAGACGAAGTCACCATCGTAGGCATTCCTTCGGACTCATTTATGGAGAATTTTTTGTTCTTCGGTTGGGACTACAGTATCTTGAGTTAGGAAACTTGGGAAGGCATACCAAGGACAGTCCTCGAGAAACGAAAGGTTCTGGTGCTGATGGAGATTCTTTACTCAATGGAAATTTGGGATTTGGCCTGGACTTAGAGATTTTTGACCTCCAATTCGATTTTCTTTGGGCAAAAGGAAATGATAGAACCAATTCCAAAGTGGCTGCAAAACCAGGTTCCATTCCGATTTCAGGGGAAGCAGTCCAGATGGGAATGGAATTACGGTTAGGTGATTTTTTGGTCCGCAGCTCACACTTCTTATCAGACAGGGAGGAGAGGAACGAAAAAAATCAAATCATTAAGGATGGTTATGTATCTCTAGGAACACACCCAGCTCAGACTCCCTACCTCTCACAAATATTTCGTATCTTTCCCTCTGCAGCAGTCACCGAATCTGGTTATGAAAAAAACTTTGGGTTAAAGGAGGGAAGGAGTTTTGGTTATTTGAGTGAACTTGTTTTACAATTCACCTATGATCAGTTTGTCGCTAAGATGGTTGGATCTTACTTCTTACCTTATCAATTTGCCGGGCCTGCGGATGGGCGAATCAGTTTTCAGAAAAGAGATTTTGAAGTATTTTTTATTGGAGAAGGATTATTTGAACTTTCCTTGAAAGAAGATTCTTCCTTTGAACTAGGGATTGGATTTTCTCAATTGTTTTTACCTGAATCGATAGGTATCAAATCCAACTTTGGATATTGTTTTGGGAGAATACAAATATGAATCGAACTTATCTTTCCTTTTTAATTTTATCATTACCTTTTCTTGGCTTTTGTCAAAATTCAAAATCGACCAAGGATCTTTCGTTTTTATTATTTCCAAACTCACCTCTAACAGATTTATACTTTTCTTATCCTGGTCGAGATATTGCAGAGGATAAAAAAAGCTTCGTCAAAGATGTTTTACTTTCTGAGATTCGAAAGGCTAAAGTTTCAATTCGTGCCTATCTCTATTCCATAGACGATTATGAAATTCTCACCGAACTTTATTTGAAAAAAAGAATGGGGGTTCGGATAGATTTATTTGGTGATCAAGAAGAAGATTATTCTGAATTAGAATCATTAGGATTGGAAATTCAAAGATGGTCGGGTTCAGGAATCCACCATACAAAAATTTGGATTTTTGATGGGATTCGCCTATTCACAGGAACGGGAAATTTTACCACACATGGGCTTCTGACAGACCATAACGCCTATTGGGCACAGAACATATCCTCGAATGAACTAGAGGGGATCATCGCAACACTGGAGGGAAAAAATCCTCGGGGTTTTTTCCAGGTTGGTTTGTTACAGTACTTTGTATCTCCAGAAGCTGGTCTAGAAATCCAACAACAATTACTTGATGCAGTGGATCATGCAAAACATTCGATTAAGTTTTTAATTTATTCTCATTATGACCCAGTCCTTAGTATAAAACTTCTGGAAGCAAGTCAGAGAGGAGTTCTGGTCGAGGGAATTTATAACTCTCCTGTGATCATGTCTGTCAATCCAGAGGCGGTATTTCTTAGTGAGAATTTAGTGTATCCTTCACAAATTTTTGAAGATGGAAATGTGGATTTTGTTTATAAGAATGATCGTTATCTAGGTGGTTTGTTACACCATAAAACAATGATCATTGATGATCAGACTGTTTATGTTGGTTCTTATAATTATTCCGTATCGGCTAGAGATAAAAACAAAGAGATTTTTGTTCGTATGGATCATCCTTCTGTAACGAGAGAATTTCTTATGGAATGGAAACGAATTTTGTGGAAGGCGATTCCTGTTACAAACCAATCAGGAAATCTATCCACTCCAAACTCCAATCCAGGATCAGAAATAAAAATGTTTTCAATCCAGAGATTTCATAATTCCTTATTCCAAACCAATATACTCTTCAATAATGAAGCCATTTTTGATGCAAACTCAAATGCTCTGTCTAGTGCCTATAAACAAAGTTTAGGATTTACGGGACTGATCCGAGCCAAAACTGGCGAGCGGTTTTATTTATCTCCAATCCTAACGGATCCTATTTGGGAAGAATCAGACGGTTCTCCTTTGCGACTGTTTCTACAAAATTATTTTTTGGGAACCAAACTTAGTCTTTCCAATGGAGACCGAGTTCTTTCTTTTTCTTTATGGGACGGAACTCATCCCAGACAGAACTTTGTATTGGATGGGAATGCGACGATCTTAGGCCAGACTGATTTTTGGAGAGGAAAAAATTTATGGTTCTGGGTTGGGACAGAAAACGGAAAGTTTTCGTTTTGTCATACCAAAGAGAAAAACAAACCACCAGAATGGATGGTTTTTTTATTAAATCGGTTTGAAGTATCGAGGAAGGTAACGCCCGTTTGTTCTAGTGACTAATCAATCTAATTTGTCTTCAATGATGGGAATCAGTAGTTTTGCGATTTCATCTTGGAGTTTCATGTAGTTGTTGATTCCTAAATGAGTGATTTGTTTGTTCACATCGTTTAACATCGTTTGTATGAGAAGGACAAGCGTGTGTTTTTTGTCTTCGGGAAGTTTGGAATCGTGGATCAAATCTGACATGGCATGTCCAATATTCTCTAGAAAAGAGATTTTCCAAGCATTTTTAGACCCAGTTTTTCAGTTCCAATTCTTTCAACTTAGGAGATAAACGGAAGGTAAAACATACAACGAGGATCGTCATGATGCCTCCAAATACAACGGAGCCCACTGGACCTAGAAATTTAGCGGAAACCCCAGATTCAAAAGCCCCGATTTCATTCGAAGAACCAATAAAAACTTTGTTAATGGCACTGACACGCCCACGCATTTCTTCAGGTGTCATTGTCTGCATGATGGTAGAACGAACGACCACGGAAACACTATCGAAGACTCCTGATAAAAACAAGGCCATAAGCGAAACGATAAAGGAATGAGAAAGCCCGAAGACAAGCATACAAACTCCAAATCCAAATACACAACCTAACAAGACTCGACCGGATTTTTCCAAAGGTGGTTTGTATGTGAGGTAATATGCCATTAAGAGAGCACCGAGAGAGGGAGCAGCCCGAAGGTAGCCAAGACCTTCTGAACCAACAAACAGAATGTCTTTCGCGTAAACAGGAAGAAGGGCCACAGCCCCTCCAAAAAGAACTGCAAACATATCAAGTGCCATTGCACCGAGCATGATTTCATTTTTTAAAACGAAACGAAGTCCCACGAGAAGGCTATCTTTCAAAGCTTCTTTTTCTTTCCTTTCCGGAAGGCTACGTTTTCCGATCCAAAAGAAAAGTAAAAAGGGAAGTCCGATACAAAAGGAATCAAGAGCATAAGCTGCTTGCATTCCCAAACTTCCATAAACAATCCCACCGAGAGCAGGGCCAATCACTGCACCAGCCTGGAATGAAGTTCCCATCCAAGCTGCAGAGTGTGGGTAATGTTCTCTGGGAACAAGTTGTGTGACAAAACTAAAAATGGCAGGAGAGATAAACCCTCGTGCAATCCCAGAAATTAAGATCACTAAAAAAATGGGATAGGCTTTGTATGTTTCGAGTAAAAAGGAAAGGGGCCCGGTAAATGCAAAGAGAGTCAGGGAACAAACAAGTAAAAAGAATAAACAAACGATAATGATATTACGACGATCTCTTAGATCGGCAAGATGACCGGCATAAAGAGCAACGATGATAGAAGGGATCGCTTCAAATAGGCCAACAAGACCTAAATCAAGAACACTGCCTGTGAGTTCATAAACTTGCCAACCAACAATGGTAGCCTGGATGTTGATCGCAAGAACCATAAAGAATCTTGCGACAATAAAGAACCGAAAGTCACGATGTTTGAAAATGGCTAAAGAAAGATTTTTCTTCATCTCTTTAGCCAGTGTTTATAAGCCTTAAATTCGGGGCAATCGACAATCTAAGTTTATCACTTAATTGGATTCACTACCCAGTTGAAAATTTAATGTTTTGACTGCTTCTTCATTTCCTACTTGGTCTATCGCATAATAAAAAAGTTGGAAAGACCCTTTACAAACTGATTTCAGTTCCAGAACAGAAATTTCGGAAGTATAAGGTTTGAACTCTGATTGGTTTCCCGACTGACAAGTGTAAGCAACAAGAATATCTTTAGGTCCGCTCAAACGATCTTTGGGAGTGAGTTTGATTTTTGTTTCTGGAGAAAGAAATTTGACTCCTCCCTTGCCATTGGCACTTTGTCCCACCCAATCAAGTATTGTTTCCGGTGGAGTAGAATCCTTAATAAAGTCCAAAACTTGAACTGGTTCTTTGTTTCCGGCATGGTCAACAGAGAAATACAAAAACTTGTAACTTCCTTCCTCTTGGATCGGAACCGATGTCATTGCTTTACTAGAACTCCAATGCCCGCCATTGATACGGTAACGAACTTCAGCAACACCAGAGGCATCATCACTTGGATTTAGTGTTAACACATCTTTTGTTAAATAACGAATGGATTCATCTTTTGTTTTAACAATGACAAAACTATCTCCTGAAATCACAGAAGTTGCTTTTTTCGGTTCCTGTTTGGGAACAAAAACTTTTTTAGTGGCTGCAAATTCGCGAGGAACAGAAAGAGGGGAGCCTGGATCTACATTGGTTGAATAGACTTGAGTCCAAAATCCTTTGGCACCATATTCACCTAACCTTCGCACACGAAAGTATTCAAAATCATCCTTTGGTGTGACTGTGATTCGGTTTCCCTTAAACTGAATGGATTCAGGAGGTTTCGGAGCAATGGTATCTCCGTTTTCATTTGGTTTTTCTTGCCAAAGTTCTAATTCAAAATTGGCATCCGCTTCTGCATCGATGGCAATTCGAAGTTCTCTTTTGGGTTTAGAAACGAGAGAGCTAAATGTTAAAAAAACAATTCCAAGGATCAGTAAAAATTTTCGATTCATATTCCTGCTATTCTTCTTTTAGGCGAGGTGCTTCTGGGATTTTATAAGGTTGTACTGGAGACTTTCCTTTTTCTACGAAAGTTGCCATTCCTTGCGTTAATTCTACCGATTTACCTTGGGCTGCAACATCAACCACACCTTCAAAACAAGAAATAGTTGAACTCAGCTTTTCATCTAACTCCACGCGGAATTCTGTTCCCCGAACTCCCGCCGTAGAAGATGGACTGACAATATTGAATTTATGTTCCGTAGTGGGTGGATTGGATTTAGTAACTTTTGCATCAAGACTTCCTTTAAAAAGAGCAACTGTAACAGCCCCACCTTTTTTCTCTGCACCCTTTACTTCAAAATGGCTATTGGTTAAGATTCTCACCATACCCACGTTATTGATATGAACATCGGTTTTCCCTTTGCCGGTGGTTTTGATTTGGTCATTGGGATGGAGTTCTTGTCCTAATTTCAGTGGAACCCAAGGACCCTTACCACCAGTCCCGTTCCATTCCACTGATCCAATGACAAACTCTGTCACACCAACCACGGGTTTTCTTAAGAAAACTGGGACAACAAGAGAAAGGCCCGGTTTGATGAGATCGGGATTTGGGATTTTATTATGTTTTAAAAGTTCTGGCCATCGTCTCGGATCAGAAAGGTGTCTTTCCGAGATGAGAGAAAGGGTTTCTCCCTTTTGAACTGTGATGGTGATTGGCTCTAAGCTCTCACCATCTTCCGCAAATAAGGAAAATTGACTGAATACTATGATAAGTACTAGGATTGACTGTGCGATGGACTTTCTCATAAATATAGTGTTCAAAACTTATGATTAATTTTCCAGCAATTTCGAGATTCTTGGGGATTTTTCTAAATATTGTTCGGTTCTTTTTTTAGAATCTAAACAAGGAAAGGCTGTGAATCTCCGAGTGCTGCTTAGTAAAAAACTCTACAATCGTTAGGTTATGATTTTTGGTTTAAGAAAAAAATCCCAAGGGCCGCTGCCATATGGGGGTGGTGGATGTTTCCATCAAGTAACAACTGTTTTACTTCTTCCGGCTTTTTTAAAACAATTTCGATGTCTTCACCTTCATCAAATTCCACTTCATGGACTAGATCCACGTCGTAGGCAACATAAGAATAAGACCAGTTGGTAAACATGGCTGGGTTCCCTGAAAATTTGGAGAGAAGTTTGTATTTAGAGGTTTCTGTAGCGTATCCCGTTTCTTCTCTTAGTTCTCTGATGGCCGATTCCAATTCCGAACCCGGCCCTTCTTCATCCACAATCCCGCCGGGAATTTCCAAACTATCTTCCCCAATCCCATGTCGGTACTGTTTGATGAGTAGGATCTCGCCGGATTTAGTTACAGGAACTACATTCACCCAGTTTTTAGATTTTAATACATAATAAGTTTTTTCTTTTTCCGATCGGGGAAGTTGGATATCAAAACTGGCAAGGGTATAAATCGGGGTTGGGAATAAATCTTTCCAGTTTTTTCGTTCTTTCACTTTGTTTTCCTTCGAACTAGGGAAATTTCGATTCAGGGAATTGTATAGAGATTTTCTCTCTTTTTTGAAATTCTGAAAAATCTTACTCTTGAAGGATAAAGGGTTGAGGAAAATGATCTCTATATGAAATTATACGGTAGCATCACCTCTCCTTATGTAAGACGCATTCGTTTTCTCTGTATGGAACTCGGAATTCCTTTCACTCTTGTGGATACAATGACAGATGCAGGGCAAAAGGAATTACGGGAAAAAAATCCACTCTGGAAAATCCCTTATGCAGAAATCGATGATGTTAAAATTTGGGACAGCCATACCATCACTGATTACCTTTTGGAAACGAAAGGTTCAGGGAATTTTCGTCCCAAAACGGGGACGCATCATTTTCGTGAAGCCAATTTACTCACGGCCATTGACCAAGCCCTGGACAATGGAATTCTCTTGTTTTATCTCAATAAAGAAGGGATCAAACCAGATGCAGCTCCCTATCTTACGAAAAATGCACTGCGCATCAGCTCTATTTTAGATTTTATCAAACAAGAGTTAAATGGTCATTTTTTCTTTACCGATGGAAAGGTAGGGCTTTCCGAAATGGCACTCTTTACTGCTCTAGACTGGATGCGATTTCGCTCCGTTTTGCCTGTGGAAGAGGATCCCATTTTTGCTAGTTTTCTAAACTTTCACGGCCAATCCAAATCTTGGAAGGAAACTGCTCCTAAGTAATAAAGAACGGCTGTTTTTCACTCGACCGGATCGGATTTCATTGGATTATGTCCCTTACCGGTCTCCCTATGAAATTGAATGCAGCGCAAATGGAAGCAGTTTCCACCATCCAAGGCCCCTTATTGGTTTTTGCTGGTGCGGGGTCGGGAAAGACAAGGGTCATTACCAATAGGATTGCTCATATGGTGGAGGGTGTCAAAATCCCTGCCAGTAAAATTGTCGCTCTTTCTTTTACTAACAAAAGTGCCAAAGAGATGGCGGAGCGACTTCGTAAAATGGTTCCCCGGGAAAAACTAAAGGGAATCACTCTTTCCACCTTTCATTCGTTAGGTTTGAAAATCCTAAAAGAACATATTACTAAACTTGGTTATAACGAAACGTTTTTATTATTTAATGGAACGGACCAGGAAGCCTTTGTTTCCGACCTTTTGAAATCGAAACGACTGGATCCCAAAAAAGTTCCTCCCAAAGAAATCCTTCGCCGTATCTCTTACGCGAAAAACACCCAAGTACATCCAAAAGACAATGGATTAACGGAAGAATTTGATCTAATTGCGGCAGAAGTTTTCTCTATGTATGAAGATGGATTAAAAGAAAAAAATGCCATCGATTTTGATGATTTAATTTTACTTCCCAAACGTCTGTTAGCTGAATTTCCTGAAATTGCAGCCTATTACCAAAGAAAACATGAATATTATCTTGTGGATGAGTTCCAAGATACCAACCAACTCCAATACGAGTTTTTATCGTTATTTCGCGGTAAAAGTGATAACCTTTGTGTGGTAGGGGACGACGATCAAAGTATTTACGCGTTTCGCGGTTCCAATGTCCAACTCATCTTAAACTTTGAAAGAGAGTTTCCTCATGCGAAAGTGGTTCGCCTACTAGAAAATTACCGTTCGACTTCTCTCATCATCCAGGCAGCAAACTCCCTCATCCAAAACAACAAAGGCCGAAAAGAAAAAACACTTTATAGTCGGATTCCTTCTGCAGAACGAGTGGAATATTATGAAACCGCCGACGAAAGGGAAGAGGCAATCTTTGTTGCAGGAAGGATCCAAACCTTACTCATTAAAAATGAATTTAAGGGAAAAGAAATTGCCATCCTCTTTCGCACTAACTTTCAGTCTCGCCCTTTTGAAGAGGAACTTCGGAACCGTAGCATTCCCTATAAAGTAGTTGGTGGTTATAATTTTTTTGATCGGAAAGAGATCAGGGATTGTATTTCTTACTTACGTTATGTGGCAAATCCTAAGGATGATTACTCGCTCTTACGAATCATCAACTACCCAAAACGTGGGATTGGTCCTGGAACCATGCAAAAACTCCAAGAGGAAGCCTTCACACACAAACTTTCTTTATACGAAATCTTTCATAAAATGATTGAGAGTCCGGACTATTTACCCGAAGTAAAAGCTAAGGTCAGACAAGAAATCTACCAATTTGTAGAACTTGTGGACGCCTTCAAAAAGAAGTTTGCGATGTCACCGAAACTGGCTCCAGTGCTTCGAGAAATGATCACCCAAATCGGGTTTGAAAGAGAAATCTCCCTGGAAGAAACCGAGGAGAAGGTGGTCAAAGCCCGGATCTACAATTTGAGTGAACTGGTGAATATGTTGTCCTTTTTTGAAGAAGAAGAGGGCCGAGAGGGCAAAGCAACGATTTTTGACTTTTTGCAGAGACTTGTCCTCCTGATGGAAGATGAGCCTAAGGAAGATGAGGAAGACCGCCGGGTCCAACTCCTCACCATGCACCAATCTAAGGGGTTGGAATACGATTTAGTTTTTTTAGTGGGCCTGGAAGAGGGAATTTTACCGAACTCACGTGTTATAGAAGAAGAAGGGGAAGTGGTCGATGAAGAACGACGCCTTCTCTACGTGGGTATGACTCGCCCAAGGCGAAAATTGTACTTGACTTCGGCTCGTACAAGACGCAAATTTGGGGAGCAAATCGAGAGTGCCCCCTCTCGGTTTTTAAATGAGCTGTCTCAGGACGCTGTTCTTTTTTTCCCTATGGAAACGAAGGATAGAGACACAGAAACTAAGAATTTCTTAGAGGAATTAGACAAACTAAAGGTAGGCTAATGAAATCAATTCTCCCACTAACCCTCATTTTAGCGTTGGTAGTGGCATTTGAAAATTGTGCATCAAATCAAGGAAACCAAAAACTAGGAGTTTCCAAAGTAAATACCGGGTCCCATTTGGCCCAAATCGAATCCATCGATGCTGATCTCAAATCCTCTTCTCTATCTGACGAATCCCGAGACAAATTAATCATCCGAAAAGGAAAACTTTTACTCGATCTTGGAAAATATGATGAGACGATTTCGACTCTCAACCAAGTAAACCAAGCAAAATCGAATCCTGTTCAACTTTCGGAATGGAACCTCACTATGGGCAAGGCCTATGTGGGAAAAAATGAATATTCTAAGGCCATTCAGTTTCTGAACCAGTCCGAGAGATTGGACAAAAACACAAACCTAATGGAACGTAAAAAACTAGTGGTGCAGTCCCTTGTGGCAGAACGGGAATACTACCCGGCACTGGCAACTCTTACCAAAACGTATACCAAAGGGAACCAAAAGAAAGACGAATTTTATTTTGAAACGGCAGCAAAGACCTACTTAAAAATGGGTTTTGAATATAAGAACACAGGTTTTTACCAAAAAGGTTTGCAAGTTGCCAATCTAGGATTGGAAGAATTTCCAAACAACGAAACTCTGAAGTCCATTCAGAAAGAGTGTTTGGAAGTGTTGCAGCCGGAGGGCAAACTCTAAGTTCTTTTGGAACGGATCTTCTCTCTTGAACGCCTATCTCAGTATAGGCAATTCCTCTTTTCCCTACTCAATAGAATCCGCGAAAATAAACGGGTTCTGTTGTCGTTTTTAGCCCTTGGTTTTGTTTTTTTTGTTTTTCTTCTTCTTTACTACAGTCTTGAGTTTTACCTTCGTAACTATCGGATCCCCTTAGTACAACTGAGAAAGGTTGTCTCTTATACCATCAACAAAGAATTAGGGAAAGCTGTAGACATTGGTGTCCTTGACTTTTCATTAAGAGAGGGTCTTATCATCGAAGACCTTGTGGTTTCTAATGAAGAGGACTTCTCTTTTAACGATCATATGGTGAAGGTAAAAAAAGTTACCTTTCGTTTATCTAGTTATTTTAAAGAATCTCCTACCGTAGAACAAATTGATTTTTATAGTCCTCATTTGGTTTTGAATGAAAACCAAAGTTTACGAAATCAGCTGATCGAATATGCTCAGAAAAACAAACTAAAAGAAATTCGGTTTCATGACGCAAGGCTAACTGTCAAACAAAATGATTCCACTTTGGTAGATTGGAAAGAAGGTTGGGACATTGTTCTCAAACGAAAGAATAAAAAATTATACCTTTCCTATAACAATGGTTGGTTTTGGATTCCAAACACGACTCGAATCAAAGGCAGTGGTGAATTTTCTGAAAGTAATTTGAATGAATTTCAATTCGAGTTTCAGTGGAAAAACTATCCTTCTGAAGAAGCCATCATTCTCACAAATTATTTGTTTGGTTCTAATGTAAATTCCGCTGTTCTTTCTGGGGAAGGAAAAGTAATCAGTGATCCTGTTTCTGGGTTTACGGCCAGTGGAGATGTTGAGTTTGAAAATTCTCTAATCCCAATTCCATTTTTTGAAAATTATGTATTGGATGGGTTTCGGTTCCGTGAAGTTTTTTTATTCACTCCGAATCAGGAAGAGAGAGAATTTTTTGGTACAGACTTCCGAATCAAATCTTCAGTTAAAACGGAAAACATTAAAGAGCCACTTCTGGATCGGAAATTTGAACTGCAGATTGAGTCTTTGGATGGAATTACGGAAAGGATTTCTGACAGTTCTGGAAATTTCAAACTTCCCCTTACTGGAGCCTTAAAAGGAAATATAACACTTACTGAAACCGGAGACAAAAATAAATGGTTCCGTTTGTCAGGAGAACTGAGCGGATCTGAAATTGAATGGGATTCTGAACTTTTAAAATTAGAGAAGGGTTCTTTTTCTTTAAAACTGAACGAAGGGAATGAATGGAATCTAAATTTTGATTCTTTGTTGTTTGGAAAACCTTCGCACCTTGGGGGTGGGGGTGTTAACCTTTGGGGACGGTCCAAAAAAACAGACGGTTCTTTTTATTACCCAATGAATTCCAAAACCAAACTTACCTTTAAAACTCCTGACCTAACAGCTAACGATTGGAAACCTTTGTATGAAGATTGGAAAAAGGAAACCTTGGAAGAAATTAAGGAACGCCAAGAGAAATTAATTCCAGAAGAATATTTTTATCAAACTAAGGTTTATAAATACTTTTTAGAATCAATGAATTTGGATTTGGGAATTTCGATTGGTAACTACTTTGCTTACAGCGGATCCAAGTCTCTTGGAGAATCTAAGGGTAGTCTTCAAGTAAAAGATGGCCGGATGAATTTTAATTTGGCCCTCGGAAATACAGGTTCCAAACTTTCAATGGTCTCCTATTTTGCGAGCAAAACCCCCAACTTTGGTTTCAGTTTGGTTCTCAGTGAGTATCCTTGGTCGGATCCTTGGATGAATTTATGTGGAGCAGATCTGAAACCGACCCAAGTCAGTTTGGATTATAGTTTTAATAGTATTGGTAGTGATTATTATACCCTTCATAAAGATGCACGGACATCTTATTTTCTTAAACTTTTTGGAGTGAGTTTTAAGGAAGCAGATTTGATTTCAAAATTAGACATGGATCTTACCCCTTTTAAAAAACCATTCCAAATCGAATTTGATTTGAGTCGGTATTCTGATATGGATTACATTTCTAATTTAGTTGTTTCCAGTGAATTTTTAGATCTGAAAGGATATGGAAATAACAAAAATGGAAATTACGGTTTCACAACTTATGGTTTGGTGGGGGAATCTAGAGGAACTTTTAGTTTTTCAGAAGAGGAAAATAAATGCGTCATCAAATAGTTTATATTAGTTTTTTTCTTTTGTTATTTTTCTTTGTCCATTGTACAGAAAAGAAAAACCCGGCTGATACAGCTCCTGAAATTTCCAAATTACCGGCGTTTGGTGGAGAGTGGGTTTTGGAATGGGAAAACAAAACACATTCTTTGGACATCCAACCGGAAGAAAATAAAGTGCTTTGGAATGGGGAAGATGGTCTCAGTTTGGAGTTAGATTCTGTTGGAATTAGACTAAAGCCCAGTGATGAAGAAACCATCAAAGGTTACTTTTTGTATTCGGATCTAAAACCCAAATCCTGGATTGGGACTTGGGAAAACAGAGTGGTTCGGTTAATTCGTAAGGGTTCGAAGGAGTGATTGGATTTCTTTCGCTGCCTTTTTAGAAGCATTCATAGTTCCTAGTTCTCTTTCCTTCGCGTCTCGTAAGATTCCCTTCATTTTATTTCGAAGTTTTGTACTGGATAGAATCTTCCATGCTTCCCTAAAAATATACTCAGGTTGGCATTCGTTTTGTGTGATTTCACGACAAACTTCTTCCCCCGATAGGATATTCGCAAGACCAATGAATTTAGAACGCATGAGTAAGGATCCTAAAAGATAAGTAAATAAACTCACTTTATAAAGAATGACCATTGGGGTTTCAAAGTAGAGACCTTCTAAGGTAGCCGTTCCTGAGGCAATGAGAAGAAGGTCACTTGTCTCCATCACACGTAGAGACGAGTTCCAGAGATAATGGATATTGATATCGGGATGGATGTTTTTTAGAGCTTCTATCTTTTCTAAAAGAAAGGGTTCTTCCTTTGCATTGATATTGGGAAGTAGAAAGACCACCTTCTTTTTTTCCAATTTGCATTGTTCGTGGAGGAGGGCAGCCGTTCCCAAAATTGGATCAATGAGTCTACGAATTTCTCCTTTCCGTGACCCAGGGAGAAGGCCGACCGTATAACCATGGTGAGAATCTGGAAGTTTTTCCGTAATGACAGGCTCTTTTTTTAGTTTTTCGGGAATTCGTTTGGTGATAGGATGCCCTACAAATTTTGCATTCACACCGTATTCGGTATAAATCTCTTCTTCAAAGCGAAAGAGAGTTAGCATGAGAGCAATTTGTTCTTTGATAAAATAAATTCGGTTGAACTTCCAAGCCCAAATTTGGGGAGATACGTAAAATACAGTAGGGATTCCTCTTTGTTTTAATTCTTTCGCTAAACGTAAGTTAAATCCTGGATAATCGATTAAAATGGCAAGTTTGGTAGGCCTACGAGTTGTTTCTTCTAGAACTCGGTAGAATATCTTTTTTAGAAAACTGTATTTTTTGATGGCTTCTGAAAATCCAATTACACTTAAATTTTCGAGTTCTTCCATGGAATCCAATCCATGCCCGATCATTCCTTCTCCACCGATTCCGTAGAACTTATATTCGGGTTCGAGGATTGTAAGTTCCTGAAGAAGGTCGGCACCGAGTAAATCACCGGAGTGTTCCCCTGCGATGACTAGGATGTTTTTGTCTGATTCAAGACTATGGGACTTTTTTTTGGTTACCATTGAGAACCTTACTTCCGCTTTTTCCTACTACACAAAAGTTTAACTTATGTTTTGTTGCAAATTCAATTGCTAACTTTGGATCTACCACTAAAGTTTCTCCTTCTCTGATGCAGAGTGTTTTGCAGCCACTTTCGAGCATCATTTGGAAGGTATGAATTCCAATTGTGGGTAAGTCAAAGCGGTCATCTTGTTTTGCTTTGGGGCTTTTACAGACGACGGCATCACCTTTCTTTTTGGTGTACTGACCACCACGTTTGATGGTTTCGTCGGTTCCTTCCACAGCTTCGACTGCGATCACCGATTCATCACAGACCACAACCATTTGTCCGATATCTAAATCGGCCATCTTTTCCGCATAAAACATTCCAAAGTCGATGTCTTTTAACTCTTGGGATTTGAATTTTTTGGGAGTGTATCTTCCTTCGGGAAGTAATAGTGACTGCAAATAAATTTTTTGAGAGATGACTTTGACACCCATTGCTTCAAATTCATCAGCAATCGCAAGGAAGATCGGGTAGTCGTTTCGATTGATAGTTTTGGCCAAGATAGAAAGTGCTTTTAAATCGAATTTTAATTTTTGAAAGAGTAGGTCTTTACGAACCTTACCTAACATTAAAATCCTAGTGATTTTTTCTTTCTGAATGGTTTTTAAAATTTTCCCGACTTGGGTGATATGGACAGGGATCGTGCGTGCGCTATGTTCTCTGGGAGAAAAATCAGACTCGATGAGTCCTAGAAATAAAGGATCCTCTCCAGCCGCCAGAGCTTCTGACATTCCAATATGGGGTAGTTCTCCCCCACCAGCAATGATGGCTAATCGGCCTTTGGTTGCCAAAGAGTTGACCTTACGTGGTTCCTGAATCGCTACTGCCAGTAGCTTTCGCAGAACTGTCTTTTTTGTAATCAGTCACGTAAAATCCAGATCCTTTGAAGATAATTCCGGCGGTCGCAGAAATGCGTCGTTCGACTGACCCATTTTTCCCGCAGAGACATTCTGTGAGGGCATCATCTTTCATTGACTGAACGTGTTCAAAGTCTTTGCCACATGTATTACAATGATAATCGTAGGTAGCCATAACTCCTCCTTTAATGGATTCCTGTTCTAATTTCGAAGAGTAACACTTGTTCCCGATTCGGTTCTTTTGCCAGAGGGAGACAAATTTCCCAGGAGTATCTTCCCGATTTTAGGGCCGATTCATCCAATGGATAAGAACGAATGGACTGAATGAGTCCTGTATTTCGCCTCCAGAGGCTTGCGTTCCATTTGTCCCCTTCGTGGGATTCAATGTGTAAGGACAGGTTTTCTCTTCTTTTTTCTCCGTCTAGGACATATCGATTTTTATTCACCCAAATCGATTCTTTATCCAGGGAAATAGAGTAGGCTAAGTGTTCACGGTTATCATAATTTAAATGAAGTTCTAAAAAGGAAATAGGTGTTTCGGAGTCAGTCGGACTAAAGGAAAATTCAAAATAGTTTTTATCACCGGAAAGTTTTTTACAAATCCTTTGGATGCCTTTGGATTGTTTTCCTTGTCCAAAAACAGGAAATCCTGTTTCCCCTGAGACTCGCACAGATTCCCTGGGAAGATAGGCTCCGAAGAAAGTGGCGGGAATTTGACTTCCGCTCCAACCCTCAAAATCGATTCGAATCTCGTTATCAACAGCCTTAAATCTTTTTTCAAAATCAGCTACGAAACTTGGGTTCGGGGGAACATCCTTTAAAAATCCAGAAAAGATCCAGGCAGACTTTTGTAAGTTAGGAAAGTAACAACGTTTCCAATGTCCCGTATGACCCACAATGGTTTCCGTGCCGGAATCTTCTTCCAAACAAAAGGTAAGTTCTGGTTCTGAGATTTTTCCCACTTCAGAATTTTCTCTTCCTGGTCCACTTCGTAGGTTCACATTTTTTCCTCGTACAATCGCCGTTTGGTGGTATAAAACGGTATTCGAAGTATTTGCTAAAAAATGTAAACTTTGTAATAAAAATTCAGATTCGATTTCACCGATCGGTTCAAACGGAAAACTAAGTAGGTTTGCCAAGGCACGGCTGAAACTATCTTCCATACCACGTGGATCTTCCAAGATCAGTTTCAAAAGTAAGTTTGTGGCTTCTGCTTTGGGAATTGGTTTATGAATGGTTACAATTTTTGTAATGAGTGCTCTTTTGTATCCATCTCCATGTTTTTTCAAATGAGAGAAATAAGGATCTTCGATATGGTAATAAGTGCCTCTGGTAGTTTCCCATTCCACCAGTTTGGTTGCGGAACGTTTTTTAAAAAAAGAAATTAGGTCCTTAGAGGTTTCCTTGGCATTCAGTTTTTTTTCTAACTGAGAAATGGTTTGGGAAAGGATGGTAAGTTCTAATTCACTAGTAGGAATTTCTGAATCCTTATATAAACCAAGGACTTTTAAATAAGATTCGGATTTGTAAAGATCGTAGGCCTTATCTTCTCTTTCGCGAAAGTCAACGAGCGCGTATGTGACAAGGACTATAAAGGAAAAGAGAAGGGCTAGAACAAGAAATACACGGGAGCGGATCAAAAAGATTCTCCCGTTTTCAGATTAAAGATTTTCAGGTAGGAGTTTGGATCTATCCACTCCGTATTCTTCAAATAAAACATTCTTAGAAACATAATATCTGTGTAGATTGATATTGTAATCTACTTTCGCTCGCACGAGTGACAACTGATCTTGTACATGAGTGTCTAGAGCATTCTTTACAGCAAGTGCATTGAATCTTCCTTGTTGGAAGGATCTTAAAACACCATTGTAGTATTTTTTGGATTCTTCCTCAGTGCGCTTTGCATTTTCCATTACTTGGAAGGATGCTTTTAAGATATCAATTCTAGTTCTGACATCGTCTGAAACTGCTTTTGTTAAATCCGCTTCTTCCAAGGAAACTTGGCGTTTTTGGATTTCTGCATCACGAATTCCCGCCTTCACTCCCTTATCCATAATTGGGTAAGAAAGGTCTACGGATCCTTGCATCATTGGATACTGGTAAGAAAAAACACCAGCACGGCCGTCAGTATAGTTGTTTTGTGGACTGATCGTATTTTGAGCTTGGTATCCATAAGTTCCGGCAAGTTTTAAAGAAGGAAGGGCTTCGTTTTTAGCGGTTTTCATGGATAATTCAGCATTTTCTTTTTTGCGAACAAGGGCTTTGAAATCAGCTCTATGTTTGTATGCGTAATCAATATCAGCTTGGTAATCTAACTTAGCAGGAAGGGTTTCTGATAGTGGTGTTGTTTTTTGAAAGATTGTTTCTTCCGGAAGATTGAGGGAACGAATGAGTTTTCGTCTTGCTTCTTCTCGTTCTGCACTTGCTTGTGCCATTTGTCCTTCCACTTGAGAGAGAAGGGCATTCCATTGGTTGACTTCGAAACTTTCAGAAAGCCCAAGCCCTTGTTTGCGGATGGTTAGGTCTCTTACGTTCTTAGTATTTTTTAAAAGTTGTTCGAAAGTTTGGTAACCAGATTCTTTTACAGAGTAGTTCCAGTAGTCAACAAGAGTGGCTACCACTTTGCTTGCGACTTGGTCTTCCATTTGTTCTCGTAAAATTTCCGTTTGGTTTTCTAGGATTTTTTCCATATTCCTTTCGTTGGCACCAAAAGCATTTTTGAGTAAATCCTGAGCAATGGTTACGGAAAGGGAATCTGTGTATAATGGAGGAAGTCCGAGGGATGTAAATCCTGCAGGAGTTTTATTTGGATCTTCAAAAGCATTCGAGTCAAAACGTTGTGACTTCGCTTCTAGTTTGAAGTAGGTTCCTGTTGTGAAAAGTTTTTCTAACCCAGCACTATAAGTGGTCGTTTGGGTTTTGGTTCCCGTAAAGATATTGTTTTGGTTGAAAGGGAATTTCTTTTGGTCTATCTCGGCTTTGGAAAGGGCTCGCCAAGAATATTTACTCTCAAACTTCATGAGGTTCGTATCCGCTTTGGCTAGCTCTAGACGAGCCTGCATAACCTCTCGGTTATTTTCAATCGCATACTTGACTGCGTCTTGTAAGCTAAGTGTAAATCCCTTATCTCCAGATTCCGCAGCCAAAAGGCCTACGGAAACGAGGAGAATCAATGTACTTGAAACCCATGAACGTTGTTCCATACTCTTAATTCAGACTCCCCATTCCCCTTGAATAGCTGTTTTTTTTTAAAGCAAACCCTTATTTTTTAAGGGCTGCTTTCATTTTTTCGCCTACTTCACCAATATGTGCGCAGATGCTGACACCAGCGTCTTGCATTGCCGCAATTTTAGAAGTAGCAGTTCCCATTCCACCAGAAATGATCGCACCAGCGTGACCCATACGTTTTCCAGGAGGAGCTGTTTGGCCTGCAATAAAACCAACAACTGGTTTTTTCACATGAGCTTTGATGTAAGCGGCAGCTTCTTCTTCCGAAGTTCCACCAATCTCACCGATCATAACGATTCCTTCTGTGTCCGGATCTTCGTTTAAAAGGCGAACTGCTTCTGTATGGTTCATCCCTGGAACTGGGTCTCCCCCGATTCCGATACAAGTGGATTGGCCAAGACCTGCTCCTGTTAAGGAAGCAACTGATTCATAAGTCAAAGTTCCAGAACGGGAAACGATTCCGATTTTTCCTGGAGTGTGGATGAATCCTGGCATAATTCCCATCTTAACTTTGTGAAGTGGGTTGATGACTCCTGGGCAGTTTGGTCCCACGAGTTTTGTTTTGGAATTACGAAGCACACTATATACTTTTAGCATATCGTGAGTAGGGATTCCTTCTGTGATACAAACCACAAGTGGGATCTCCGCAAAGATTCCTTCCAAAATGGCATCGGCTGCAAATGGAGGCGGAACAAAGATCACCGCAGCGTTTGCGCCATCTTGGATCATTGCATCTTTAATGGTGTTACGAACGGGAGCCGTTTTTCCTGTTTCGGAAGTCCAGATTTGACCACCTTTTCCTGGAGTGACTCCAGCAACTACTTTTGTACCATATTCTAACATTTGAGTCGCATGAAAGGATCCTTCCTTACCGGTGATCCCTTGGACGACTACTCTAGTGTTTGCGTCAACTAATACAGTCATGTTTGATTCCTATTTTTTGATTAGGGAGACGATTTTGTCTGCCGCGTCACGGAGTCCTTCCACTCCCACAATGTTCATACCGGATTCGTTCAGGATTTTTTTTCCTTCTTCTGCATTGGTTCCTTTCAATCGAACCACTACCGGAACAGATACGTTTACCTTTTTTGTTGCTTCGATAATTCCCACAGCAACTCGGTCACAACGAACGATTCCACCGAATACGTTTACAAAGATTCCTTTTACGTTTGGATCAGAGAGGATGAGTCTAAAACCGTTTTCTACTGTAGTAGGGTTTGCTCCACCTCCCACGTCCAAAAAGTTTGCAGGTTCTGCACCAGCTAACTTAACAATGTCCATAGTTGCCATCGCAAGACCGGCACCATTTACCATACAACCGATATTTCCATCTAACTTAACGTAGTTGAGGTTGTATTCTTTTGCTTTTACTTCATACGGATCTTCTTCGGAAATATCGCGAAGAGCTTCGTTTTCTGCATGGCGGTAAAGTGCGTTTTCATCCAAGTCCATCTTGCAGTCGCCGGCAACGATTTCGTTTTGTTTTGTCAGGATGAGAGGGTTGATCTCAAGTAATGCAGCATCTTCTTTGATGTATGCATTGTAAACTGAGTTTACAAGAGCTGTGAAAGACTTTTGTGCTTCCGCAGGGATTCCAAGTGCAAATGCGAGTTCACGCACTTGAGAACCTTGGATTCCGATACCTGGATCAATTTGGATTTTGATGATTTTTTCTGGATGAGTTTCTGCAACTTCTTCGATTTCCATTCCACCTTCGGTAGAAGCCATAATGATGGTTTTACGGAAAGCTCGATCGAGTAGAATAGAAAGATAGTATTCCTTTGCGATTTCAAGACCTTGTTCCAAATAAACTTTGAGAACTTTTTTTCCTTCTGGTCCTGTTTGTGGGGTGATGAGTTGCATTCCAAGGATTTTCTCGGCAGCAGCTTTGGCATCGTCTTTCGTCTTTGCGACTTTGACCCCGCCACCTTTTCCTCGTCCACCTGCGTGGATTTGGGCTTTCACCACCACTACGGGTGATTTTTGGACAACTTCGTTATATGCCTTTTCAAAATCACCGACAGTGTCGATGACCTTTCCGAATGGAACGTTGGCATTGTGTCTACGTAGGATTTCTTTGGCCTGGTATTCGTGGACTTTCATGGATTTCCTTATGTCATTGGTACGTCCGTGGTGGAAACCAACGGATCACTAGGGTAAGGCTCTTGTGCCTGGGGAGATTGTCAAGACCGAATGGAAGGTTCTTACCTGACAAACCTTAAAGAGACTGTCTTTTTAAGTTGTACAGAAATAGAACAAAGGACCTAGATGTAGAGTGCCTCTTCTGGAACATCGGGGAGTGACACTGTGAACGTGGAGCCTTTTCCTTCAGCGCTTTTTACGGTTATGTTTCCACCGAGAACTTCCACCTGGGATTTGGTGATGAATAGGCCAATCCCGCGTGCGTCCTCATTTTTGTGAAAGGTCTTAAACATTCCAAAGATCTTCTGACCGTGTTTGTCTAAATTGATTCCTAGGCCGTTGTCTTCCACGGAGATCAAAACTTGGTTGTCTTCTTTTTTTGCCGTGATACGAACAAAGGCTCCTTCTTTTAATCGTGCATATTTAACTGCATTAGAGATTAAATTGAGAAGGATACTTTCTAAATAAACAGGAATGATTTTGAGTTCTAAGTTTTTTTCTAATTCCAAAATCACTTGGATATGCCTTGATTCAATCGAACCTTTGAGGATGTTTAAGGTTTTGTTGATTTCTTTTTCCAAAAAACAGATTTCCATAGGTTTATTTAACATCTGTCCTATGGAAACAATGTCATTCAAATGGATGATGGTTTCATTTAATTTATCGGCAGAGGTATGTAACATTTCCATGATACGTTCTTTTTCTTCCTCTGTGGGATTTTCTTCCAACAAACTGATGAGAGATTTAAAATTGGCGGAATGTTGTCTGACATTATGCGAAATGATATAAGCAAAATTTTGCAAACGACTGTTTTGGATCCCGGTATAATGTAACATTTTATCCGTGTTCTCCATCGCTTCAACTGTTTCCGTAATGTCTTCTAAAAGGATCGAAAACTGGTTTGAGTTTAGGATGGAAGTGCGGAGTGCGAATATTTTTTTGATCTCTACGTCTTGGTGGAAGAGTTCCCCTTGACTGATCAAAATGCGGGACTGTTTTCCTTCTTCGAGGCAACTTCTGATCTGCAATAAAAATCCTTCGGATTTGAATATTGGAAATACACTAGAGAGTGTTTTGTTTTTTTTTCCATTAGATTTTAGATCTGAAATTGAATGAGCAACTGGATTTGAATGGATAAGAATACTTTCTAAAGAGAGTTCTGGTGTTGGTGATTCAAAAACGAAAACTGCATGCGGAAGGCTATTGGCAAAAAGGACAAAGGTTTCCGGAAGAGTATTTTTGAAAGGTAACATCACTGATCTCAGTTTTTGTAGGGAGATTCACTCCGCTTACCATCCATCCGACGAAAAAAATCTACAAATGTACTGATTCTTTTGAATTAAAGTTTGTTCCAATAAGGGGAAAGGCGAAGTGAATCACAAAATTTTCCATTCGAGTTTGTGTGGATGAGATCAAACCTGTCGACTGTGTGAGATGCCAAGTAGATATCTCCGTCTGGGCCAAGGGCTCCTCCCCGGTAAGATCCTGTAGGTTTCGGAAATAATGTTTTAAATGAATGGTCACTTGTATCAAATGAAATAAAGTTGGGATAATTTTCGGGCACTAGGTAGATTTTTCCATTAGGAGCTAACACGGCTCCATTGAACATTGAATTGATGGCAGAGGGAATGCTAGCAACAGTTTCGATTTGCTGCGTGTTTGTGTCTAAATAAATGATTTGGTTGGGCTGGTCAAAAGGGATCATATAGATTCGGCCATTCGGTGTGAGGATCCCCGAAATATACTTGCTTCCACTTGGAAAACTATAGGGATGAGTGGAAACAGAATCGTCTTTCGTATTTAGAATGTACATAGTGGTAGCAGTAAAAGGAATGAAGTATATTTTTCCTTGAGGGGTTAAGACAGCATTTGAAAATCCTCCAGTTGTAGGTGTAGAAACCGAACCGATTGTTTTTGAATTTGTATCATAGTAGCGAATGATGTTTTCGCTACTCGGAACAAAGTAAATTTTTCCATTAGGAGCATAGATAGCACCGTTATACGCCGTACCTGTCATTGTGGAGTCATTTCCAACGATCGATATTAAATTTTGAGACGTATCTAAAGCGAAAAAATCATAGATTTGGTGAGGTGCATAATAAATGATACCACCTGGACCAAGAGATGCTCCAATAAACGTTACTGATCCCGAAAAATTTCCTGTGGTTGAGAAGTCTTTTGTAATCGGATCTATCGCTAAGACTTTTGGAGAATAATAAGGTGCAAAATATACATTCCCATTCGGGGCATTGAGTGCTCCTTGAAATGCTGGATATGCCGATCCAATGACACTTGAGACAGTTTCTGATCTATATTGTACCAGTGTTTCGTTATCTCCGGAACCGAGAGCAAACTGTGTTTCCATCTCGGCTTTGACTTGTGGCCAATTTTCCTCTAAATGGGTTTCTTCATAACTCAATAGACAAGCTGGTGTTTTGGGACTCACTCGGTACCCGCATTGGTCACTTTTGTCTTTGATGGCTAGTCTATAGAAAATATTCGGTAAAAAATTAGAATCTTCTAGATCACAGGCGTTGTCTGCCTTAGGTTCTGAACAAGAAAGGAAAAAGAAAACAGCAAGACAATAGACTAGTGAGCGACTCATAATTGTGATGTTTGGATGATATCGAAAACGAGACTGGGGAGGCAAGTAGGAAAGATATTTCTTTCTATTGCGGATGAATACGTAGTGAAAAGTTGGAAAAACTTTGACTTTGATTGTATCGCTAAAGGAAGGTCCAAACATTTGTTTTGTTCTGATGGGAGGAGATTTAATCCTTGTTAAAGTCAGTGAGAACTTGGTTTCTGTTCAGGATCTTTTTTCCGGTCGTTGTAATGTTGGGAAAAAAATTAGGATCTCTTTCGGGATCTGTCAGAAGAAGTTTTACATCCCGGATCTTTTCGTAACATTCTTTCATAAAAAGTTGGTGTCCACATCCGAGTAAATGGTAACCTTCGTGGATGAGAGTGGATTTTGGACTTGTAAATAGAATTTGAATGGTAGAAATGTATTTGGCCTTGATATAACCCCTTGTATTGGATTGTCCCTCGACGGCTCCTTGGACTTCGAGTTTCAAACCGACTCCCGCAAAAATTCCCAAGGTCAAAACTTCAAAGGCCAGGTCACCCCAAGTTCGTCCTTTTAAGTAAAGTAACCTGTCGCAATCTTTTGTTAGGCGGTTCGTCATTAAATAGATTAAAATATCAGTGCCCCAGAATCCAGGTCGTTCCATCATATTTACCGTAACGGGTTCTGCCTTTAGATTGTAGAGCGAGAGTTCCTCGTTCCATGCAAGAAATAAATCTCGGACTTCTTCTTCTGATACCTCCGGCTCTCGGAGGACACAAACACGAAAACTGGCATTGTCTCCAAAAGAAATTCCGGCACGGACTTTAGGTTCATGGAATCCAATGGTTGTGCATTGAGAAAATAGAATCAAAATAAGGATGGAAAATTGTTTTAACATTTTGAATGATAAAGTTCTACTTTTCTTTTTCTTCGGTTTCCAGACAAACCTTAAAAGTCGGCAACACAACGTGTCAAATTAGTTGTAGCGTTTGCTTTGGTGTCGGGTCCTCCACTCGAACTTCCAAAATTTACTAAATAGGCTTCTGAGGGAACGGAGAATCTTGTAGTGGATGTCCAATAGTCTGCGGAGGCAGTGTTGGGAAAGTAAAGGGAATCAAAACCGGGACTTCCGTAAGTGAGGAAAAAATCTAGTAAACTTCTTAATTCTCGAGCATTCGGAAGACGCCAGGTTTTTCCTGCTAGGTTTAAACTTTGGCAATAACTAATCGCTCCATTCCAATCAGTGAGAAGGTTTGTCCCTCCAGAACATGTAGTCAGATTTGTTTGTCCAGCATTGCATCTTTGCCAAACAAGTGAGGTATCCAAATCAAGTATGGTTCCATCTCCATTGTTTACTAATCGTTTGTTTTTAGTAGGAACTGAATTCGAAACACAACGTAGATAGTGGGAGTCAGTAAAATCTCCTGTGCCTATCGTTCCTTCAATGAAAGCTGCATTAAACGTACGTGACCCAAGAGTACTTATCGTATTTGTTTTAAAATTGTGGCTTTCTGTCGCTGGAAAAAAAGTCTGATTAATGGATGGGCTAGCAACCGAATAATCGAAAATACTAATGGACTCATCTATTTCAGGAATTCTCCAATCGGTACGATTTGCAAATCCGGATCCAGAATTGAGACTAGCACACTCGGTTTGCGCAGGCGCATACTGAAAGTAGACGGTTCCCATTGTAGAACATCCAATTCCTGTTTTCCCCCTTTGGCAACTGGTCCAAATAAGGCCAGTGTTTAGATCTGTTGTGATTTCCACACCAGCAACAAGGGTTGGGCCCACAAAACTTTGAGGAATTCCTTTCTGAAGGTTGCCATCTTGTCCTGGAAGGCTTGAACAAATGGCTGGGTTGTTCGCTCCATCATAACAAGTAGTTTGGTTGGTTTTCGTGGGAGGTTTTCCCATCCAAGCAGGTTGGTAGGTACAACTTGCTGAACCTTTGGGATTACTCGCGGTGATGGTGTAAATCTGTCGATTGGCTTTCCATCCGAAATAAGTTCCCTGGACTGCGTTTGAAAATGGAGAAAATGAGATTCCTTCGGGAAGTGGTGGATTTGCCGAAAAACTCAAACGGTTCCCGTCAGTGGCAAAACTTTCAGAGAAGAAATTTCCATTCACTTGGGGGATAAGAGGAGGACAGGTAAGGAAAGTAGGAGCAAGAACCTCCAAAACCAGTCCACAATGTGAGGTTTCATCAAAATTGATGTAACGGACAAGGAGGCTTTCTAGGTAATCATCTGACTTGGGATCACAAAGGTTATTGAATTTTGACCTTTGGCAAAAAAATGACATAGAAAGAACCAGAAACGTACAGACTGTTCTTGTGGTTCTTGGCAACATGAAAAATCTCGGGTCACGAGATGATCCTTCCTCTGATGCCTTAGGGATTTAATCAAGAATTTTCTTTTTGTAGTCTTCTATTTGCAATTTAAAACTTTGCACTCGTTGGGAGTCAGCGGTGAGAAAAGAAGTGAGTCCTAAAGTTTTTTCTGCCTTAGGCAAATTGCCTACTAAAAGATACAATTGTACAAGTCGTAACAAGTTGGATAGATGGCCTGGGTTCCGCAAACGAATCCTTTCTCCCATATCGATGGCTTTTCCGTATTCTTTTGTTTGTTTGTAAGTAAATGAGGCCAAATAAATCAGGTCTGTATCTCCAGGAAATTCTTCGATATAGGCATTGAACTTTTCAGAGGCAAGTTTATAGTCTTTGATTCGCACAAGAAGTCGTAAAAGGGCCTTTAAGATTTCTTGGTTTTCTGGATTGATTTTGTTTGCATCCAACAAATTGTTTTTTGCTTTTTCTAATTGGTTATCTTTGATATGGGATCTGGCCTTTCGCATGAGTTCATAAGATTCTTTTCGAATCGAACGAGGAGGGAGGGTTTGGTGTTCTTTGAAGGAAATCCTCATCAAACTTAAATCGTCGGTAAGTTCTCCCGTTTCTAAAATCGAATTGTATATGGGTTTTAGTTCTCCCTTGCCCATCTCCACATGTTGTAAAAATAATTCTTCGTCATGATTGATATTTCTTAAATCTTCCTCACTCACAAATTCAATATCATCTCTACCGTCCGAACCTAAAATGAGAACATCACCAGGTTGCATTTGTAAGGTGGAAATTTCTAAAGCATTTTCTTTGACAGGGGTTCCTAGTTTTCGGAGTTCTGAATTGGTTTTGATAAATTCCGCTTTTTCGTTTCGAAATAAAACAGACCAAGGGTGTTCTGCATTTACATAATAAACAAGTCCGGTTTCGTCATCAATGAGTCCCATGACCATGGAAACTAACATAGAACAGTCGAAACTTTCGAAGATATGATGCAATTCTTGGTAGGCATTTTTGATCCACCTTTCGGCATATTGTGATTTTACGGACTGGACGGCGAGGGAACGTTCTAAAATGGACTGAACTGCCGCACCGAGAACAAGAACTCCTCCGGCACCTTGTAACGATTTTCCCATGGCATCAGCATTCAGAAAAAAAGTATAATCTTTGCCTCGTAAGGGAACGGTTCTCGTAATACAAATATCTCCACCAATTTCGTTTTCTCTTCCGTGGAAGGTAAAGGTTTTCTTTTGTTTGATGAAAAAATCTGTTTTGACATTGGAACCAAGAGTTTTGTTTAAACTGAGTGGTTTGATTAGGAGGGAAGTTAGGAAATAATCCCCATCTTGTTGTTTTTTGAGAGATTCTACAATTTCTAAACTGTTTCTAAGTTCTGAAGTTTTTGCTTCAACTAATTCTTGCAAGTTTTCTCGAATCCTTCCTACTTCTCTTGTGGCTTTTTCAAAATTTTCTGCAAACTGGATGAATTCTTTGTCTATCGATAAAATGGGAAGTGCGCCGCGTCCACCACTGGCCAAACTATTTGCGGATTCATTAATTTGTTCCAAGGTTAGGTTGATGGATTGGAAAAACATAAAAATCAAGATGACGGCTTCAAAAAAAGTCATCGTAATGAAGGCCGCAATTTTTACCAAACTTGCATTTTCAAAGGATATAAATACAGCAAGGACACTGAGAGAGAGTAAAATGAGGATGAGTAAAAATATAAATTTACCCTTAAGGCTCATGATCCCATAATTTTTGTGAATGGTAACATCTCTATATGCTAAGATCTTTTTGATTTCCACCCGTTTGGCACCAGTGAAGTAATCTGAGATAATATAAGAAAATCCTCCATAAACAAAAACGGCCGCAAGCCAACCGATAAAGATGAGAGCAAGTTCGTAATAGGGGTGTTTGTAGATGGTATGAGTAATGGATACGGAAATAAAAACAAAGGATGCATATCTTATAGCTGCAAACATGTTTTCTTTGGGAAAATCAATGATTGCTCTCAGAACGGCTTCAAGTTCGAAAATATCTTTATGGCGAATGGTTTCGTTAGGTTTTAGGGCTGTATTTAATTTTTTTGTTTCGGATAGAAAACCTAGATATCCGAAAGGGGCAAGGATTCCAAATTCAATACTATGTCCAATGGCCGCAAGTAAAGTGGTAATAACAAAAACAAAAACGACTTCCGGATGGTTGGCAGCAGTAAAATCAGGAATTAGGGCCGAACCAAAAAAATAAGCGTAAAAGGCTCCGAAAAAGGCCCCTAAAAGTGAGAAAAATACAATCGCAAAACTATAAGAAATATATTTATAGAAGAATTTGAAAACACGATCAAAAAAGCTACTCATTCAGATTCTCCAAGGAAAACAAAATCTAAAGCCGAAAAATGCTTAGTAAAGATTTTTTATAGAAATGTTCTAAAAAAGTTAGATGTCTTATTAAAAAGAACTTTATTCTGAATCTCTCTAGTTTAGGTTTCAGCCATATGGAACTAAAAAATAAAAAAGTCGTGATTACTGGTGCAGGATCTGGAATCGGAAAAGAAACCGTATTGCAATTGTTAAAGCACGAGGGTGTAAAAATTCTCGCATGTGATTTGAATGAAAAAAACATTCTCGTACATCCGAACGTAATCCCTTATAAATGCGACGTATCCAAAAAAGAAAATCTGGATAAATTATTAAAAGATGCTGATAAAAAATTAGGTGGAATTGATATATTTTATGCCAATGCTGGTTTTGCTTATTACGAGGTGATCAAAAATCCAGACTGGGACAGAATTGATAATATCTATCGTACGAATGTATTTTCACCTCTGTATACATTGATCACACTCAATCATACAAGAAAAGATCCATTTTTGTTTATTGTGACGGCTTCTGCTATGAGTCATTTGCCTTTGCCTGGGTATGCTCAGTATTCTTCCACAAAAGCAGCGGTTCGTTCTTTTATCGATGCCTTCCGTTATGAATTAAAACCAGGAAATCGCGCGATGGTTGTGTATCCAATTGCAACGAGAACAAAGTTCTTTGATGCTGCTGGAAACAAAGTTCCAGTTCCCTTCCCAAGCCAATCGCCAGAAACCGTGGCAAAAAAAGTGGTTCGTGGAATTCTTTCCGATGCAAAAGAAGTGTATCCATCCTTTTTGTTTCGCTTCATTCAAATCTTGGATCGGTTTTTGTTTTTCATCCTGCCCGTTTACCAAAAAATCGAAGCAGGAAAATTGGATTCTTTGAAAAAATAAGTCTACATAAAGGTGAATTCCCCGTTTTCAAAAGGAGAAGGACAGGGAGACGATAAACCAGTCAGTCGTCTCTCTGCAGACGAAACATTTGTCGAAACCGAACTATTGACAACCATCATGAATGTCAGCTCGACTGCCATGATGATTCTCAATCCTTCTGGGCAGGTTCGTTATGCCAATCCTGCTTCTGAGTCAGTTCTCGGTGTCAAACTAAACGATATCCTTTCTAGAACTTATGATTCCCCTGCTTGGAGAAATACTTCTCTGGATGGGGATTTTTGGAAAGATGAGGATCGGCCATTTGATATTGTTCTGAAAACAAAAAAACCTGTAACGGACATTCGCCATGCCATTGAGGATTCATTAGGTAATAAAAAATACTTATCCATCAACGGATCTCCCGTATTCAATAAACAGGGGGAGGTATCCTTCCTTGTTTTCCTCATTACTGATATTACGGAAAATGTTTTAAAACAAAAAACATTAGAATATAACGAATCAAAATATCGTATGATCACCGAACTTTCGTTAAGTATGGTTTATGATATGGACATTCGAACGGGAGAGAACCTTTGGGGTGGGGCGATTCAAGAAATCACAGGATACTCGGCTGATGAATTTCAAAAAGTAGGTTTTTTGGAGTGGCTTGATTCCATTCATCCTGAGGATAGAGAAACTACTTTAAAGTTGTTTCAAGATTCGTTAGAAAACCAAGAAAATTTTTCGGCCGAATATCGTTATAAAACTAAATCAGATCACTACGTTTATATTGAAGATAATGGGAGATTTTTATTCGATAATGATGGAGTTGCCTATAGGATGCTTGGTGCTATGATCAACCGCACCAAACAAATGGAGGCAAGTATCGCTTTAAAAGAATCTGAATCAAGGCTTGTGATGGCCCTTGACGCAGCAAAGATGGGAATTTGGAGTTGGGATCTCCAAACCAGAACCATCTATTGGTCTCCGCAAACTTTTAGTATTTATGGTTTTCCTGGGGCAAACTTCGCGGTCACGGAAGAAAAATTTATGGAGTTAACGTATAAAGAGGATTGGGATTTGTTAGCTTCTGAGACTGAGTTACTACTAGCTGATTTAAGCCGTTCTGCCTATCGGGTTCGGAATCGCATTAATCATACGGATGGTACACTCCATTGGGTAGAGGCAATCGGGAAATTGTCTCGGTCGAAAGATGGTAAACCGCTATTACTGATGGGGACGCTTCTTGATGTAACGGATATTAAACTAAGTGAAGAAGCTCTTCGTAAATCCGATGAAAGATTTGAAACTTTTTATCAGTTTTCAACAGAAGCATTTTTGATATTTAACGAAAACGGTTTGAATGCCAAGGATTCTAACTTTGCCTTTCAAAGGTTGTTTGGATATGAACTTGAGGACACACCTAATTTAAAGATTCGAAACCTTCTAACGACAAGATCACTCAAACAAATTCGAGAAAAAATTGGAGTTCATCTTGCAGGTTCCATCGAAATCGTTTGTAAAAAGAAAAACGGAGATCTTTTTCCTGCTCTCGTATCCATCAAACGTTTCCTTTATAAAGAAACGAACTCGATTGCTTATAGTATTTTTGATTTGAGTCCGCTGAAAGAAGTGGAAGAGTTGCGAATGATCAACTCTGAGATTCGAGATAAAAATCGACTCATCGAAAAGCAGAAGTTGGAATTGGAAATGGCGTTTGAAAATTTAAAACGAACCCAAGAACAACTCATTCAATCTGAAAAACTTGCAGCCCTGGGTCAGTTGATCGCTGGAATTGCCCACGAAATCAATAATCCCATTGGTGCAGTCAAAGCATCCAATCAGAATATGTTGGACTGGCAAAAAAGGTATGGGCTTGCTTCGCAACTCTTTCGAGAAGCAATTTTATCTGTTCCGATTCAGGAACAAAAGATATTAAAAACCATCCTTTCCAATTTGGACCAACCCATTGAATTTTATACTGGTAAAGAAGAAAGGCTTCGTAAAAAGAAAAATAAAGAACTCTTTATCGAGAATGGATTTCCGCCAGCACTTTCTGAGGAACTCGCCGACATCTGGGTGGATTTAGGAATTGGAGAAATTGATCCGAGTCACTTGCCATTGTTTCAGTCTCATTATATAAAAGTTTTTTTAGATTATTTATCTTTGGAAATTCAGTTTAGGCGGAATACTCGTTCGATTCAGTTAGCGGTTGATCGAATTTCGAAAATCATGTACGCCTTAAAAAACTTTTCTAGGTTTGATGCTTCGGGCCAAAAGAATCTGGCCTCCATCCCTGAAACAATCGAAACAGTACTTACGATTTATCAAAATCAACTAAAACGTGGAATTAGTTTAATTAAAAATTTTGAACCAGTAGAACCAATTCATTGTTATCCGGAAGATCTTTTACATGTTTGGACAAATTTAATTTATAATTCATTGCAAGCCATGTCTTTTGTTGGTAACCTAGAAATTACGGTGAAGGATTGTCCTAGTGAGATTCTTGTGGCTTTAAAAGATTCTGGCCCAGGGATTCCAAAAGAGATCCAATCAAAAATCTTTGAACCATTTTTTACTACCAAACCACCGGGAGAAGGGAGTGGACTTGGCCTTGATATCGTAAACAAAATTATAAAGCGGCACGGTGGCCGAATTGAATTGTCTTCTGTTCCGGGTGAAACGATCTTCTTTATTTATCTTCCTAAAAATGCTTAGGTTTGCATTGCACTTGCGATTGTACTAATGAGTTCTTCTTCGTCCCATGGTTTTTTTAAACAGGTAATGGGACCGATTTCGGAGTTTAAATCTTCTACTGACTTTTGATCGGCAAATCCTGTTACAATTACCTTCTCGATTTCTGGATAGGTATGATGCACCTTTCTTAAAAATTCATCTCCGTTCATACCTGGCATAGACCAATCCGAAATCACAATAGAAACAGAGTTTCCTTCTTCTTCCAATTCTTGGAGAAGGTCCCATGCTTCTTTCGCATTTTCTGCAGTAAGGTATTTATATTTTTCTCCGAAATGTTGTCTGACTTGTGACTTCATACTCAGTAGGATGATGGATTCATCGTCAACAAAGAGGATTGCATTCTTTTTATTTTTAGTCTCAGTCACAATTGCCACAGGGGATTGTTATATAGGTTCGTGATTGAATTGCAAGTAAATCTTGCCAAATTCTTCCATTTTCTATTCTTGTAGCATATGACATCTTATCCCAATCTTCTGTCCCCTTTATCTCTAGGATTCACGACACTCAGAAATAGAACCATTATGGGCTCTATGCACACAGGTTTGGAAGAAGCTCCAAACGGGTATGAACGAATGGCCGCTTTCTACGGCGAAAGAGCCAAAGGCGGAGTTGCCCTCATTGTGACTGGAGGAATTGCTCCCAATGCCGCAGGTCGAGTTTCCCGAGGTGGCGGGGTAATGGATACAGAAGAAGAGGCAAAACACCACAGAGTGGTAACGGATGCGGTTCATAAAGAAGGTGGAAAAATTGCCATGCAAATCCTTCATACAGGAAGGTATGGTTACCACGATAAAATTGTGGGAGCATCCAATCTCAGAGCTCCGATCAATATGTTTAAACCACATCCTCTCACCGAAGAAGAAATCCTGCAAACCATTGAAGACTTTGCCCGTTGTTCAGAACTTGCGAAGTTAGCCGGTTATGACGGGGTAGAAATTATGGGAAGTGAGGGATATCTCATCAACCAGTTCATTGCCAAACGAACGAACAACAGAACTGACGATTGGGGTGGAAGTTTTGAAAATAGAATTAAGTTTCCTATCGAGATTATCAAAGCAGTTAGAAAACGTGTTGGAGCTGACTTTATTATCATCTACCGTTTGTCCATGTTGGATCTCGTTGAGGATGGTGGAAACATTGATGAAGTTCTTATCCTAGCCAAAGAAATTGAAAAAGCCGGCGCCACCATTATCAATACAGGCATTGGTTGGCATGAAGCAAGGATTCCGACCATTGCGATGATGGTTCCTCGTGCTTCTTTTACTTGGGTTACAGCAAAAGTAAAAGGACATGTGAATATCCCTCTTGTGACTTCCAATAGGATTAATACTCCAGAAATTGCAGAGTCTGTTCTTGCTGCCGGTGATGCGGATTTGGTTTCTATGGCAAGACCCTTCCTTGCTGATTCTTTTTTTGTAAACAAAGCAGCGGCTGGAAAGTCACAAGAAATCAATACTTGTATTGCTTGTAACCAAGCTTGTCTTGATCATATCTTTCAAGGAAAAATATGTAGTTGTCTCGTGAACCCAAGAGCTTGTCATGAAACAGATCTTATCATTACGAAAACGGATAAACCCAAAAAAGTGGCCGTAGTAGGTGCTGGCCCTGGTGGAATGGCTTGTTCTACAACCCTTGCAGAAAGAGGACATTCTGTAACTTTATTTGATGGGCAAGCGGAGCTTGGTGGTCAATTGAACATTGCAAGGCGAATCCCAGGTAAAGAAGAGTTTAAAGAAACCATTCGTTATTTTGGAGAAATGGTGAAAAAACATGGGGTCGAACTTAAACTTAATACTTTTGTTTCAGCAGAAGATCTCATTCAACAAGGATTTGATGAAGTAGTCTTGGCAACTGGTGTCACACCACGAACACCAGAGATTCCAGGAATCCATGGTGCAAATGTTCTTAGTTATGTGGATGTAGTTCTTAAAGGGAAACCGGTTGGAAAACGTGCCGTGGTCATGGGAGCCGGTGGGATTGGATTTGATGTGAGTTTATTATTAACAGATGCAGGTCATCCTTTCACAAAAGAAAACTATTTAAAAGAATGGGGAATCAACCAAAAGATCACTCAGGACGGAGGACTCGGAACCAAAGACACTCCTAAGTCCGATAGAGAAGTCACAATGTTAAAACGATCCAATAGTAAATTTGGCGCTACACTCGGTAAAACAACGGGATGGATTCATAAAACATCATTAGAAGATCGAAACGTAAAACAAATTTCCGGTGTTACTTATAAATCCATTGAGGCTGATGGGATTTTGATCGAGGTGAAAGGGGAAACAAAAAAAATTCCTTGTGACACTGTTGTCGTTTGTGCAGGCCAAGATTCCAACCGGGCCTTACTCGAACCATTACAAAAAGCAAATATCCCTGTCCATTTAATTGGGGGAGCTGACCTTGCTTCCGAATTAGATGCAAAAAGAGCTATCGACCAAGGAACTAGACTAGCCGTAACCATTTAGCGATTGTTATGGTGAGTAAACGAGTTCTTAAGATTAGTGTAAAGAATGCAGAATTTCAAATTCTGCATTCTTTAAGAACCAATCGATCCAAACGAAGTCAAGAAAAAGAGGTCTTTGTTGAGGGAACAGAAGGGATCAAACAACTGGTCGAGGCTCGTTGGGAGATCACTCGAATTTTGTTTAGGGAAGGTGTGAGATTATCGCACTGGGCAGAGTCTCTCTTAGATCAATATCATACAGCGAAACAAATTGAGGTTTCCTCTGATTTGTATACAGAGTTATCGGAAAAAGAAAATCCTTCAGAATTAATTGTGACTGCAAAAATTCGCACGCACAAGATCCAGGACCTTCCGACTTTCGAGAAACCGTTTTATTTGTTATTTGATCGGCCGAGTGATTTGGGAAATTTTGGTTCGATTTTACGGTCGGCCGATGCCTTCCATGTAGATGTTGTTTTTGTTTTAGGCCATTCGATTGATGTTTATGATCCAAAAGTGATTCGAGCAAGTCTAGGCAGCGTATTTCATACAAAACTAATTTTTGTGGAATCTCTTTCTGTTTTGGAAAATTTTCTTAAGAAAATAAAGGAAAAAACGGGACTCCGAGTGATCGGAACTGATTCCAATGGTTCCCTATCTTTAAAAAACCAAGTTTTAAGTGCACCTATTTTGATCATTTTGGGAAACGAAGCCAAGGGAATGAGTGTTCATCTCCAATCCCTTTGTGATTCTATTGTCAACATTCCCATGTTAGGTGTTATAAACTCGCTTAATGTTTCCTGTGCCGGATCTATTTTACTTTGGGAAGTTGCAAAGAACCGGTAATGGATTTAAAATCCTTAGCAACATCAACTATTTGCTTTAGCGACAGGTCGCAACTGATCCATCCGGATTGTATTTCACGCTGGCACCGGAAGTGAATTGGATGTATTTCACTCCATCAACACATACTTCATCATAACCAAAGTATTTTGCACAGCCACGAGAAATGGTTCCGCATCCAACAAAAAATAAACTAAAAAACAGAATGATCCGAATCGGTTTAAGTGATTTCATTAGTGACTCCTTGGTTGTTAAAAATTCCATTCCATATTTCTTCTAAGTTAGGGAAGTGGGCTGTGAGTTGGTTTCTGTGGTACATGGCAATATTTGATTTTTTCAAATTGTGAAGTGATTTTGGTAAATGGTATAAGATTTCCTTGGTTCGGATCGTTTTTTCTTCCCAATCAATTAGTTTGAATTGTTTCAGGTTAAAAAAAATAGATTCTAATTGAGTTTGGAAATTTTCTTTCCGCAGTTCGGACGCGATGGTGATTTCGGGAAAGGAAGATTCCATTTGTCTTTTGAATTTTAAAACAAGTTCCAGAATCTGTGAGTATTTGATTTCCGTTTCTTTTCCAAACTTCAATAAGACAAAGGAAGTCAGGTTTCCAACGGTGACTGTATAATTTTTCCCTAATTTATCTCCCACAAGGCGTACGACTTGGTCGGCGGTTAAATCGGAACTGAATTGAAATGGTTTCCCGTATTTGATATAGAGTTTTGTTTTTTTGTATGAGAGGTGATCATAAGTGAGGGTAAAACTATTAAAATGAAGTGTATCTATTTTCGACTTAATGTAGTAGGCCCCACGTTTGATTTGGTTCAAAAATCCATCGTGATTATAGGTTCCTTCGGGAAACATAAATAAGTTTCGGCCTCGTTTGATCCTGGCAACAAGCTCTGTCCATTCACTATCAACCATTTCACGAAGTTCTCCCTTTTTAATCAATTCTCTGGCATTGTCTCGAAAGGGACGTTTGATAGGCGAGGCGCCAATATAACTCAATAGAATGGGTATAATTTTTGTAGCATCTACGAATTTAAAAATCCATTTAAGAATTCCTTTTGTCCTAAATTCTTTTTGTAAAAATCCAGGTTTTAAAATGTCTTCTCTTGCGGGAATGATCATTTTGATTTTTGGTTTGAGTCTTGGGTAAACGAAGGAAAGGGAAACGATGTCCGCCTCCGAAACATGATTGCAGAGTAGAGCAGAAGGGTAAGGTGTTTCTAAAGATTCAGAACTGTCTGTGAAATTTTCTTCAACGGAGTGGAAAATTAAACCCTTTGTGAAACTTACTAATTTAATGAGGAAGTCGTAAAGAAGAGTTTTTTTCTGGAGTTTCATTCCGAATGATTATTCTTTTCCTCGATACGAAGTCAATTGGAAACTGAGAGGAAAGCTCAACCGAATTAGACTGCTTGGTTTCTTTTTATGTAGTAATCTTCAGGACTAGAGCTAAGTATCTTAGATTTTCGAGAGATTCTAAGTAAGGATGTTTTTTTATGCTAAATGGTTGTAGAGTTAACTTCTTATGTTTACTCAATATTTCCATCCAAACAAAATCTAAAGATAAGAGTGAGAGATGTCCTATATTTTTTGTTCTGTGCTTCTTTCTTCAAGAAGATCTGATTTGATAAATCAAAAAGAATTTTTCCTCATAACCGATTCCATTTGTGGCAGAAAAAAATGAATCCCAATTTTGCGACCATCATTATAGAAACCCAGATCCTCATTTGAAGTATTTTTTGGCGTCAATTTCTTGTTAGGGTAATGAGTTTTAAGGATTTTAAACCGCCTTTTTGTCTCTTGGGGTTTTTTGTTCAAAAATTGAACAAAATTTTCTTTACTTCGTTCAAAGACTGAACACATTTTGTAAAATCAATGGGACTCAGGGGGCGAAGCTATGCCTGGTTCTATTTCCCTACCCCAGAGGGGATCCTTTCCTTTATGAAAGAAGACTTTCAATATAATGACCACCATCTCAAGCTTTTGCAATTGCTTGAGGAAAATCCTCATTTATCCCAAAGGGATGCCTCTGATGTACTGGGTCTGAGTTTAGGTAAGGTGAATTATATTTTGAAAGCCTTTTTAGATAAGGGCCTAATCAAAATGAATAACTTTCGAAATAATAAAAATAAACTTTCTTATACATATTTACTAACACCACAAGGGATAGAGGAGAAAGCAAGGATCACCTTACATTTTTATGAAATCAAAAAAAGAGAATACGAAGCTCTTAAGGCCGAAGTGGAAAAGTTAGGTGAGATAGCTGAGGAATTAGGTTGAAGCTTTGTTATTATTTTTTGTTAGTGAATTTAAAAGAAGAGTCAGATCGTTAATCAATGGATAAAAATTCGAAAATATATGTTGCGGGACACCGCGGACTCGTTGGATCTGCTTTGGTGAAAGTATTAAACCAAGCTGGGTTTTTGAATGTTATTGGCCGGACTCATAGTGAGATGGATTTGGCAAATCAAAGGGATGTAATTCATTTTTTTGAATCAGAAAAACCCGATTACGTTTTTCTTGCTGCTGCAAAAGTAGGTGGGATTCATGCAAATAATACTTACCCAGCCGAATTTATTTTTTCAAATCTACAAATCCAAAATAATATTATTGATGCTTCTTATCGATATGGTGTTAAAAAACTATGTTTTTTAGGATCTTCTTGTATTTATCCTAAATTTGCAAAACAACCAATGGATGAAGGACAATTATTAGAAGGAAAGTTAGAGCCAACAAACGAACCATATGCGGTCGCAAAAATTGCGGGTATCGTTATGTGTCAGTCTTATAATCGTCAATATGGAACTGATTATATTTCTGTGATGCCAACAAACCTCTATGGCCCAGGGGACAACTACCACCCGGAGAACTCGCATGTGTTACCTGCTCTTATTCGTAGATTTCATGAAGCTAAAGCGCAAAATCTTTCTGAAGTTGTGATTTGGGGAACGGGCAATCCTTTAAGAGAATTTTTGTATTCTGAAGATATGGCACGAGCATGTCTGTTTTTGATGCAGAATTACGATGTGAAAGGTGATCCAAAGGGCGGGGAACATGTTAATGTTGGATCCGGAATTGAAGTGAGTATCAGAGAATTAGCAGAAACAGTGAAAACTGTCGTTGGTTATACTGGAAATCTTACCTTTGATTTAACAAAGCCAGATGGAACGCCTAGAAAACTGCTAGATGTTTCAAAACTCCATCGAATGGGTTGGAAACATGAGGTAGAATTGAAAGAAGGTGTTACGCGAGCTTATCAAGATTTTTTAGAAAAACAACGTAACTAATTGGATTTACCATTCCCTCCAAAATAAATAACGCAAATCTTCTATTATTAAAAATTCAACTATATGCAAAAAGTTTTTGTTTCTACTTTTCCATTTTGCCGCACTAGTCCAAAGGCTCTCGAAGTACTGGAGTCAAACGGGTATGAAGTGGTGATCAATCCTCTTGGTCGTAAGATGAAGCCGGCAGAAGTAGCTGAAGCGGCTAAGGATTTTGATGCATTGATTGCCGGAACAGAAGATTTAACTTCTCTCGTAAACGCTACCAAAACTTTGAAATTAATTTCTCGAGTGGGAGTAGGCCTAGATAGTGTTCCTTTGGATCTTTGTCGCGATAAAGGTATTGCAGTGGCTTATACCCCAGATGCTGTTTCTCCCGCTGTTTCTGAACTAGCTCTTAGTTTGATTGTTGATGCTTTGCGAAAGGTGACTTATTCGGATCGCGAGATTCGATCCGGAAAATGGACTCGGCCTTATGGTGAAAGAATCGGCGGCTCTACGATTGGTATCGTTGGTTTCGGTCGGATTGGAAAACGCGTTGCATCTCATTTATTAGGATACTTACCAAAAGAAATTTTAGTCTGTGACCTTATTGATCAGACGGAATCGATATCTATATTGAATGGCGTTGCTTCTAATATACAAAAGGTGAATGATAATTTAGGTAAAAACTGGAATTCCTCAAAAGTAACTCAAGTTGACTTAGAAACTTTATTAAAAACATCGGATGCCATTAGCATTCATATACCTCTAACAAGTGAGACTAAAAATCTACTAAATTATAAAAAAATGTTACTAATGAAGCCAAATGCAGTTTTAGTAAACACTGCTCGGGGTGGAATTGTAAATGAATATGATTTATACAAGGCATTAAATGAAAATTTGATTTCTTCTGCGGCGATGGATGTGTTTGAAGAAGAACCCTACAAGGGACCATTGTGTGAATTGGAAAATGTAATACTGACTCAACATATGGGATCTTGTTCGAATGATTGTAGAGAAGATATGGAGAGAGAAGCTGCTGAAAATGTGGTTGGGTTCTTCGGTGGCGGAGATTGGGAGAGAGTAGTATAGGTGAAGAAAGTTTCGGACGAATACAAAAAACTCTGGAAAATGATCTCCAAGAGAAGAAAAATTCAATATCTTTTTGTTCTAATTCTAATTATTATGACAGCTTTTGCAGAAGTCTTAAGTCTTGGAGCTATCATCCCTTTTCTGGGAGTTTTGATTTCTCCGGATAAGGTATTTGAAATCGAAACATTTCAAGTGGTTTGGATATTTTTTGGTATTACTAGTTCAAATCAAATTCTTCTTCCTGTTACTATATTTTTTACTTTAGGTGCGTTCGTATCTGGAGGGTTCCGCTTAGGGTTACTTTTTCTTAGTTCGCGTTTATCGTATGCCGTAGGAGCGGATATAAGTATTGAAATCTATAGAAGAACACTTTACCAACCGTATTCACTTCATGTTTCTCGAAATAGCGCCGATGTAATCAGTGGAATTACTGCGAAAGCAAATGGAGTAGTTGCTTATGTACTGCAGCCGCTTTTAACATTAGTATCTTCAATTTTGTTATTAGTGATTATTTCGATAGGTTTAGTGGCACTTGATCCTATCGTAACAACTGTCGCATTCACTTTGTTTGGGCTGATTTATTTAATCATTGCACTTCAAGCAAAGAAAAAATTATTGCGGGATGGTCAAATTGCCGCCCATAGCCAAACCATTTTGCAGAAGTCATTACAAGAAGGTTTAGGTGCTATCCGAGATGTTATTCTTGATGGAACTCAAAAGTTTTATTTAAATCTTTATTCGAAAGCAGATATTCCTTATCGAAGAGCCCTTGGAAATAGTCAATTTACAAGTAGTAGTCCAAGGTATAGTGTTGAAGCAATTGGTATAATGGTGATGGCGATTTTTGCCTATCAGCTAAGTAAATCCTCCGATAGTCTTTTAAGCATTATTCCGCTATTAGGTTCCCTGGCAATGGGGGCTCAGAGATTGTTGCCAATTTTACAGCAATCGTACACTGCTTGGGCATATTTAAAAATTGGAAAATCTACGCTTTCCGATGTAATTCAATTACTCGATCAACCTTTTCATATTAGTGAATTTGATAATTCAAGTAATAGTGTATCTCCGTATGTTATTAACTTAGATTCATCGATAGTTCTAAAAAATATTTCTTTTCGGTATGCTGAAGACTTGCCTCTTGTTATTGAGAATATTTCATTAAACATCGAAAAAGGGAAAAGGGTTGGATTTATTGGAAAAACCGGTAGTGGTAAAAGTACTTTAGTTGATATAATTATGGGACTTTTACCACCGACTAGCGGGGAGTTTCTTGTTGATGGTCAAGTTGTTCAATCAACAAACGTAGGTAGTTGGCAAAAGAATATTGCTCATGTTCCTCAATCTATTTATTTATCGGATAGTACTATTTCAGAAAATATAGCTTTTGGAATTCCTGCTGAGGAGATTGATTTGAGTCGGGTTCAAGAGGCGGCAAGGAAAGCTCAAATCTCCGAACATATCGAGTCTCTAAAGCATGGTTACAATACCATTGTTGGTGAGAGGGGAATTAGATTATCTGGTGGTCAAAGGCAAAGAATTGGCATAGCCAGGGCTTTGTATAAGAAGGCTTCCGTTATTGTTTTTGATGAAGCAACGAGTGCACTAGATAATGAGACCGAAAAGGCTGTAATGGATTCTATTGATGGCTTAGGTGCAGAGTTAACAATATTGATGATTGCGCATAGACTTTCTACAGTAGAAAATTGCGACATGATTGTTCGATTAGAAGACGGTAAAATCGTAGAGCAGAAGGGATTTGGGAAGGATTTCTAAAGATAACTTTAATGAGAAAGTTTGAAACGAAAATTTGTTCGTTTTTCGATAATGATAACTTCAAAATGAATGAACTTGGAATTAATTTAAGAGATCGTTTTTGTTATTTATAAAGGAGCAGGAAACGTTTACGGAGACCGTTTTAAATTTAAAAGATGAATAGAGTTTTAGTCACCGGTGCCGACGGATTTATCGGCTCTCATTTAACAGAAGAACTAGTTAGGCAAGGGTATGATACCAAAGCCTTTGTTTTATACAATTCATTTAATTCTTGGGGTTGGTTGGATTCGTGCTCTTTGGATGTAAAGGGAAAATTTGAGGTATTCGCTGGAGATATTCGGGACCCAAATGGAGTGCGGCAGGCAATGAAAGGTTGTGATGTAGTTTTGCATTTAGCAGCTTTGATAGCTATACCTTATTCTTATCATTCTCCTGATACCTATATTGATACAAATGTAAAGGGTACGTTAAATGTAGTGCAAGCTGCAAAAGATTTAAACGTTCGGAAAGTTATACATACATCAACTAGCGAAGTCTATGGAACAGCTCAATTTGTTCCGATCACAGAGGAACATCCGTTAAAGGGTCAATCTCCTTATTCAGCAAGTAAAATTGGCGCTGATCAAATTGCATATTCTTTCTACTCTTCTTTCAATACCCCCGTAACAATTCTTCGACCATTTAACACATATGGACCTCGGCAGTCTGCTCGTGCGGTCATACCAACCATCATATCGCAAATAGCAAGAGGTAATGACTCAATCAAATTAGGCTCTCTTCATCCAACTAGAGACTTTAACTATGTTAAGGACACTGTTTCTGGTTTTATTCAAGCTATGAATTCTGGAGATCGGGTCAATGGGGAAGTTATAAACGTAGGAAGTAACTTTGAGATTTCGATTGGAGATACGGTGAATTTAATTGCAGAGATTATGAATCGTAAGGTTACTTGTGTTACGGAAGATCAAAGACTTCGCCCAGAAAAAAGCGAAGTAGAGCGACTATGGGCAGCGAATGAAAAGGCAAAACTTCTTCTAGATTGGAAACCAAAGTTTGGCGGTAAAGATGGTTTTCGGAAGGGTTTAGAGAATACTATTGAGTGGTTTTTAGATCCAATAAATAACTCTCGATACAAAGCAGATATCTATAATATCTAATGATAAAAGAATTTTTAGATTTTGTCAAAGATCATTACTCTACTGAGCCTGGTGAGTTTATTCCTCTTCATGCTCCTGTATTTAGAGGAAATGAGATAGAGTATGTGACTGATACGATTCGTTCCACATTTGTATCTTCTGTAGGCGCGTACGTAGATCGTTTTGAAGATATGATGAAATCGGTTGTTGGGACAAAATATGCTGTGGCAACAGTCAATGGAACTTCAGCATTGCACATAGGATTATATTCTTTAGGTATTTCAGATGGTGATGAGGTGATTACTCAAGCACTAAGTTTTGTAGCAACGGCCAATGCAATTAAGTATACGGGAGCAGATCCGGTTTTTTTGGACGTGGACAAGGATTCTATGAGTTTATCTCCTGCGGCTGTTGGTTTTTTTTTAGAAAATAATTGTGATTTCAAAAGTGGTCATCTAGTCAATAAGAGATCAGGAAAAAAAGTTAAAGCAATTGTTCCAATGCATACTTTTGGGAATCCAGGTCGAATTGAAGAACTAAAGAAAATTGCCGATCGTTTTCATTTACCAATTATTGAAGATGCAGCAGAATCATTAGGAAGTTTTGTAAAAGATAAACATACTGGTACTTTTTGCAAGTTAGGTATCTTTAGTTTCAATGGAAATAAAACTGTGACTTGTGGAGGTGGTGGGGTTGTCGTGACCGATGATGAACAGTTGAGTAAACGTTTGAAACATATTACTACTACTGCAAAACTTTCTCATCCTTGGGAGTATTCGCATGATGAATTAGGTTTTAATTATCGGATGCCGAATTTAAATGCCGCCCTTGCCTGTGCTCAGTTGGAACAACTAGGTCAATTTATAACTGAAAAGCGAAATCTTGCAGCAAAGTACATTCAATTCTTTAAAAATAGAAATGAAAACTTCAAAAATGAAATTCCAAATACTACTTCTAATTATTGGTTAAATACCGTGGAATTTCAAAATAGAAAGGATAGAGATCAATTTTTAAAAGAAACAAACGAAGCAAAGGTTATGACACGTCCTGCTTGGAATCTTCTGAATACCCTACCAATGTATCAAAATTGTATTTCTGATTCATTGGAGAACTCAAGGTATCTTTCTGATCGATTAGTGAATATTCCAAGTGGAGTGAAATGGAAGGGATAGTTCTTGTCGGAGGGGGAGGTCACTGCAAGGCTGTGATTGATGTCATCCGTAAAGAAGGTAAATTTGAAATTATTGGAATTGTAGATTCGCATTTGCCCGCCGGAAGTTTGGTTCTAGATGTAGAGGTAATTGGCGATGATTCAAATTTATTAGAATTATCGAAAAAGGTTCAGAACTTTCATATAACTGTTGGGCAAATCCAATCAAATACAATTCGAAAAAAGCTAGCTACTCAGTTACTTGATCTAAATGTTAAATTGCCTAATATTATTTCACCAATTGCGAATATATCTTATTATTCCTCGATTGGGAAAGGCATTACTGTCATGCATCAAGCGACAATCCAGGCTGAATCCCAAATTGGAGATTTTACGATTATTAATGATCATGCTTTAGTTGAACATGAAGTTCAAATTGGGCGATTTTGTCATATATCAACTGGTGCTATTATAAATGGAAATGTAATGATTGGAGACAACGTTTTTATCGGAAGCGGTGCTGTTATTGTCCAAGGAGTAAAAATTCCAAATGGATCATTCATCAAGGCAAACCAGTTAGTGAAATGAAAACAAAAACAATTATCATAGCTGAGGCCGGAGTTAATCATAACGGGGATATCAAAATCGCCGAAAGTCTCATTCGGGTTGCCGCAGAAGCGGGTGCTGACTTTGTTAAGTTTCAAACTTTTCAGGCAAATGCAATTTCTTCTAAAACAGCAGGAAGGGCGGAATACCAAAAGGCTAACATGAATGAAGACGGATCGCAGCTCTCCATGTTAAAGAAATTGGAGTTAAATTTTGAGATGCACCTACATCTCATGAAAGTTTGCAAAGAAAATAATATACAGTTCTTATCAACCGCTTTTGATTTTCCTAGTGTTGAGTTATTAAAACAACTGGGTATAAAACTTTGGAAAATACCAAGTGGAGAAATTACCAATTATCCATTTCTAAAGAAGATCGGTTCTCTAAAGCAGGAAGTTATACTTTCAACTGGTATGTCGACATTAGGAGAAATCGAAGCGGCATTAACTGTTTTGGAGGAACAAGGAACTCTTCGTGAGAATATAACAGTCCTTCATTGCACGACGGAATATCCGGCACCTTTAGCGGAAGTTAACTTAAGAGCAATGGAATCCATTCGTGTTGCCCTAGGCTTGAGAGTCGGGTATTCAGATCATACGGAAGGTATAGAAATTTCTTTAGCAGCAGTTTCGCTTGGTGCTACCATCATTGAAAAACACTTCACTCTGGATAAATCATTACCGGGACCAGATCACAAAGCAAGTTTAGAACCCCAAGAATTGAATAATTTGGTTAGAGGGATCCGAAACATCGAAGAAGCATTCGGGGATGGTATCAAAAGACCTTTTCCTTCTGAAATAAGAAATATGTCTATTGCTCGAAAGTCAATTGTTGCTAAAGAGAACATTGGAAAAGGTGAGGTCTTTAGTGAACAAAATATTACAACGAAAAGACCTGGAAATGGTATATCCCCCATGAGATGGAATGAAGTGATTGGGAAGATAGCAGTAAAAGATTTTCGTGAAGATGACTTGATTGAGATTTAGAAAATTAATAAATTTATTTTTAGTTTTTTTATAATCTAGTAATTTATGTTAAAACAAAAAATCTGCTTTGTGACAGGGACTAGGGCCGAATACGGATTACTCAAACGATTGATGAAGTTGATCCAGACTTCCCCCATTTTCGAGCTTCAAGTGATTGCAACAGGTATGCATCTTTCGCCAGAATTTGGTTTAACATACCAGGAAATAGAAGAAGATGGATTTTTAATTGATCGAAAAGTAGAGATGTTACTCAGTTCGGATACTTCCTTTTCTATAGCAAAATCTGTTGGACTAGGTATGATTGGTCTTTCGGATGCTCTGAAAGACTTGAAACCGGATCTGGTTTTTTTACTAGGTGATCGATTCGAATTACTTTCAGTTGCTCCCATCTGTTTGTTCTCCAATATCCCTATTGCACACATTCACGGCGGGGAAATTACGGAAGGTGCATACGATGATGCAATTAGACATTCAATCACTAAAATGTCCAATCTTCACTTTGTAGCTACAGAAGAGTATCGTAACCGAGTTATACAGTTAGGGGAAAATCCAGAGACAGTTTTTTGTGTAGGTGGTCTCGGTGTTGATGCTATTAAAAATCTTCAATTCTTAAATAAAGAAGAATTAGAAAATGAACTGGATTTTAGGTTTGGCGAAAGAAATTTATTGGTTACTTTCCATCCAGTCACATTGGAAGAGCACTCGTCTCTTGAACAGTTTGATTATCTTCTTAGTGCCTTGGATAAATTTCCTGAGATCAATATCATTTTTACCCTCCCAAATTCTGATAATGGAAGCAGAGGGCTGATTGATAAAATAAATACTTATGTTTCTGGCCGCAAAAATTCGAAAGCCTTTACTTCATTAGGACAGTTAAAATATTTTTCAACAATACGATTTGTAGATGCAGTGGTTGGGAATTCCTCAAGTGGATTATTAGAGGTTCCAACTTTAAAGAAATTTACTATTAATATTGGAGATCGGCAAAAAGGAAGAGTAAGAGCTAAGAGTGTTTTGGATTGTCAACCAAATCAAGATGAAATAGAAAATACTCTCAAGTTAATTTATACTAACGAATATAAAAGTTTATTACGTGATATTCAAAATCCTTATGGAGAAGGTGATGCTTCTGAGAAAATATTTAAAATTGTTCAGAGTAGAATAGGAAACCTTTCAACTAAGAAAAATTTTTTTGACCTATCTCAATAACACCCTGAATAATTTGATATGAATTGGAAAAAAGCTATATTGCGTCCGGATGACTCGATTGAGAAAGTAATTCAAAATCTTGATCAAACTGGTCTTCAAGTAGTGTTAGTTGTTGATGAATCAAATTCATTGTTAGGAACTATCACTGATGGTGATATCAGGCGAGGTCTTTTGAAGGGGCTAGATCTGTCACAACCAGTTCATTTGATCATGAAACCAAACTCTTTTGTTGTACTTCCTTCTATGAGTCGGGAATTGGTTCTTCAGCTCATGAAGGCAAACAAAATTCATCAAATTCCAATAGTTGATGAGGATCGAAAGGTTTTGGGTTTGCATGTAATGGATGAAATTCTGCAGCCGAACCAATTGGAAAACTTATTTGTAATTATGGCCGGAGGAAAAGGCGTTAGACTTCGACCTTATACTGAGAATTGCCCGAAACCGATGTTACCTGTTGCCGGCAAACCCATGCTTGAACATATCATTGAAAAGGCAATGATGGAAGGATTCCGTAATTTTCTGATCTCGGTTTTTTATCTAGGTCACATGATTGAAGATTACTTTAAAGACGGTTCTGATCGTGGAATCCGTATTGAATATGTCCGAGAGGAGACACCTTTAGGAACCGCGGGAGCGTTGGGATATATCAAGGAAAAACCAACTGCTCCATTCATTGTGACAAATGGCGATGTCATGACAGACATTCGTTACAGTGAGTTACTAGAATTTCATTGTAAAAATGGTGCTGCTGCAACAATGTCCGTAAGAATGCACGAATGGCAGCATCCCTTTGGTGTCGTGCGAATTAAAGGTGTCGATATCCTCGGTTTCGAAGAAAAACCGATCCACCGCACGCACGTTAATGCAGGAATTTACGCGCTTGAGCCACAAACTCTAGATCATCTTGAGGCTGGCCAAAAATGTGACATGCCGACTTTGTTCACTCGTTTGGGGGAAGCTGGAAACCGTATCATTGTCTATCCTATGCATGAACCGTGGGTAGATGTCGGCAGAAAAGAAGATCTCGCGAAGATACGCGGAGAGTAGATTAAGATTTTAATTGGAGAACAGAATGGAAAAAATTCAATACCCTGAAGAAGTCGATTTGAGTAAGTTTCAAACAGACGAGCCGAATGAAGTTTACTATGGACTTCCAAAGAAAGTAGCATTTTGTAAAAAATGCGTAATCTCAAACCAACGGCCAAATTCTGCCGTTGAGTATAAGCACACAAAAGATTCGAAGAAAGCTACTATTCATTTTGATGAAAATGGAATTTGCGATGCTTGTAATTTTACAGAAAGAAAGCGACATACGATTGATTGGAATTTGCGCGAAAAACAATTGCGTGAACTTTGTGATAAACATCGTAAGACGGACGGATCTTATGATTGTATAGTTCCTGGCTCAGGTGGCAAAGACAGTTTTTATGCTTCCCATATATTGAAAACAAAATATGGTATGCACCCTCTTACTGTTACTTGGGCGCCTCATGTCTATACCGATTGGGGCTGGAAAAATTTCCAATCTTGGATCCATGCTGGCCACGACAACTATTTGATGACTCCCAATGGAAGAGTACATCGATTGCTAACTCGATTATCAACAGAGTTGCTGTTTCACCCGTTTCAAGCATTTATGTTTGGTCAGAAGTCTCTTGCTCCAAAAATGGCACTTCTGTTTGACATTCCACTTGTTTTCTATGGAGAGAATGAGGCAGAATACGGAAATCCGATCGGTGATACAGAGTCCGCACAGAGGGATTGGTCTTATTTTACGGTGGAGGATAAGTCAAAGGTCTTCCTTGGCGGTGTTTCTGTTCAGGATTTGACAGAACAATTTGGAGTCGATAGAAATGACTTACAACCGTATTTACCTGCTGACCCAACACAGATCCAGAAGAAAGGAATCGAAGTGCACTATCTAGGATATTACTTAAAGTGGCATCCGCAAAGTGCATATTACTATGCAGTTGAGCATGGTGGATTTCAAGCTTCACCTGAGAGAACTCCGGGAACTTACAGTAAGTATAATAGTATTGATGATCGTATTGATGATTTTCATTACTTTACTACGGGAATAAAGTTCGGGATAGGTCGCGCAAGTTATGACGCAGCTCAAGAGATAAGATCTGCTGATATTACAAGAGAGGAAGGTGTCGCACTTGTAAAGAAGTTCGATCATGAATTCCCGGAGCGGTTTGCTGATGAAATTTTTAGTTATCTTAGTTTGCCTGATACCGAATTTCCAACAGCAAGTAAGATGTTTGAAAAACCGATAATGGATCGGGAATATTTTCGCCTCCTTACAAATCAGTTTCGATCCCCTCATCTTTGGAAATTTGAAGAAGGAAAATGGCGATTGCGACATGGTCTTTGAACAAACACAATTGGAACATTTGAATGCGTAAGGTGCGAATCATTGCCCGTCTCGATATCAAAGGGCAGAATCTAATTAAGGGTGTGCATATGGAAGGCTTGCGTGTCATTGGATCGCCTGCTGAATATGCACATAAATATTATCAACAGGGAGCGGATGAGCTGATTTACATCGACACTGTTGCAAGTTTATATGGTAGAAATAATCTTAGTGACCTTTTAGAAAGATCGGTTGAGAATATCTTTATTCCATTAACGGTAGGTGGCGGAATTCGCTCTGTGGAAGACGCTACTCGTTTACTAAGAAGTGGAGCAGACAAGGTAGCTATTAATACGGCTGCTGTGGCCAATCCGGGACTTATCACTGAAATTTCCAGACGTTTTGGAAGTCAATGTATGGTTCTTTCCGTTCAAGCCAAGAGTATTGGACCTAAGAAATGGGAAGTATTTACTGAGAATGGGCGTGAACGAACGGGTTTAGATGTTTTGGAATGGATACAAAAAGGAATACAGCTTGGAGCTGGTGAAATTTTGCTCACATCAGTTGATCGTGAAGGCACAAGAAAGGGATTTGATGTAGATTTGGTGCGAGCAGTCGCCGAACAAACAACAGTTCCTGTCATCGCAAGTGGAGGAATGGGAAACGTTGCACATTTGGTGCAGGTGGCAAAAGAGGGTTTAGCAGATGCAGTCGCTATGGCCGATGTACTACATTATGAGAGATTAACCATAGGTAATATCAAGGAAGAGGCTTCTTCTAATGGGATTCAGCTGAGAAAATATGCAAAAAGTTAAAGCTACAATTATTGACTACGGTGTTGGCAATTTACTTAGTGTGCGACGCGGTCTCGAACGCGTAGGAGCGGATGTTTGTATCACTTCAGATGCTGGTGAATTACGTGAAGCAACACATGTAATTCTGCCCGGAGTTGGAGCTTTTTCGAATGCTATGGACGCACTTGCTTCACTTGGTCTAATTGAAATAATTCAAGAGATATCAAACAAAGGTACTCCACTGCTGGCAATTTGTCTGGGAATGCAATTATTACTGGATGAAAGCGAAGAATTTGGAATCACCAAAGGTCTTGGCTTGATTCCAGGTAGGGTCATCCCTGTACCTTCGCAAGGTGAATTTGAACAGTTAAAAATTCCGCATATAGGATGGAATGAACTGGAAGGTTTAAAAAACTTGAACGCTTGGAATCAGACCATATTAGCAGACGTTCAGGTTGGAGATTCCGTTTATTTCGTACATTCATTTATGGCTGTACCTCAGAGTGAAAATCATCTTTTGGCAACTTGTAATTATGGTGGTAATCATATACCTGCGGTAATTCATCGAGATAATATCACGGGATGTCAGTTCCACCCAGAAAAAAGCGGCGAGATTGGTCTCAAAATTCTAAAGAAATTTTTATCTTAGTGAGAGATTGAATAGTTCATTTTCATTTTGCCCAGATCAGTGTGTAGGTATGGCGACAATCGCATATCTATCAAAATCTATCAATAGTGACTACAAAATGACACTTGAATCCTTGATACAACAAGGTGCTATTCTATCATCTATTTGAATTTGAATTAACTTTATACAATTACAGAATGATTAATCGTCTTTTAATTGTTGGGCTTGGTAGTATTGGTAAACGTCATTTACGTCTAGCAAGGGAATTATTTCCAGATGCAGAAATTAAGGTTTTGCGTCACAAACCCGGGGCAGAGACACCTGAGTTTGCTGACGGTTGTTTAGCAGATATGGAACAGGTTGCTACTTTTGCACCGCAGATAGCGGTTATCGCAAATCCTGCACCATTTCATATTAGCACTGCATTGGCTTTAGTCGCCTTAGACTGTCATTTACTTATAGAAAAACCTCTTAGTGATACAACGGAAGGTGTTTCTAGTCTTATAGAAAAAGCTCATACGCGTAAACTGGTTTTGCAAGTCGGGTATAACCTTCGTTTTTTACCATCTCTTGAAAAATTTCGAGATTGTATCCATGCAGGAACTATTGGACGAATTCTTTCTATACGCTGTGAAATTGGACAATACCTTCCATCATGGCGTCCTCAGACCGACTACCGACAAAATGTTTCCGCCCAGAAGGATTTGGGAGGAGGGGTTTTGTTAGAACTTAGTCATGAACTGGATTATTTACGTTGGATCTTTGGAGATGTTAGTTGGGTTCAAGCTTGGCTGAACCGGCAAAGTTCGCTTGAGATAGATGTGGAAGACACCGCTCATCTGACACTTGGCTTTAAACCTCAAGTCTCTGGACAAGTTCCGCCGGTAGCTTCTGTCAGTTTAGATTTTATTCGTCACGATAGAGTAAGATTGTGTACAGTTATAGGTGAATCAGGAAGTTTACGTTGGAATGGTTTGACGGGAGAGGTAGAAGAATATCGGGTTGGAGATGAGGCTTGGAAAAAGCTTTTTCATTATGTTCAGCAAGGTGATGATAGCTACCGTGCACAATGGAAACATTTTTTGTCGTGCGTGGAATATGGTTTAAATCCATTGGTTAATGGTGAAGATGGGTTGGCAGTATTAGAAATTATTGAAGCAGTTCGAAAATCCAGCAAGGAAAAATCAAGGGTAGTAATATTATGACTATTAAAGATGAAGAAAATTGGGCAAACTACAACGGGAAATCTCCTGTAAGAATGAACCATGGTTTCGATTTATACCTAAGACCTGGTTGTAATTACTCTAAAAAGAGATTCTTATATAGAATTGCCGAGGCAATTGAATTGGATTATCTAAAGACATTACCCTTGAAAAATTCTGTCTGCTTTGATGTTGGTGCAAATATAGGTTACTGGTCTAAATTTCTAGTAGAGATTATTGGTGTTCGCGAACTTCATGCATTTGAACCTGACCCAATCACCTTTAAAATTCTTAAAAAGAACATAACCTCTGGTAACAATATTTTCATTAATGAATCAGCTGTCGGCGAAAGTAGTGGTACGATCGAGTTGTATATTGACCCGCATCATTCGGGAGATAATCGACCTCTATTTGTTGAAGGGCGAGAATCAATTTCTGTCCCAAGTTACAGTTTAGATGATTATATTGCTAAAATGGATCTTGAATCTGTTGATTTAATAAAAATAGATATTCAAGGGGGAGAAATTCCTGCACTCAAGGGTGCATACAAATCAATTTGCCGATACCGACCAATAATGATTATTGAGATTGAATCAGCATTCGATGATGTTGATCGAAGTATATCAGAATACATTATCCAATTAGTTGAAGAATTAAATTATAGTACTTATAAAATAGATAACAATGTTTCTTTAGAGATAAGTTTAAATGAATTAAAGACTTACCAGGGAAACATTTTCCTTTTACCAAAATGAATACAGTTTGCTTTATATTTGCACGAGGTGGCTCGAAAGGGTTACCAAATAAAAACATTCGACCATTCGCAGGTAAACCTTTGATTGCTTGGGCAATAGAACAAGCTAAAGCAGTTCACAGAATTCGCCGTGTGATTGTATCTACTGATTCTACTTCAATTGCTGAAGTTGCCCGTGAATACGGTGCGGAAACTCCGTTTATGCGCCCTCCTGAGTTAGCTGGTGATAACAGTCCTGAATGGCTGGCTTGGCGTCATGCTTTAAATTACATACAAGAAACGGAAGGATCATTACCAGATGCAATGATCTCTATTCCTGCTACCGCACCCTTACGGTTTATAGATGATATCATCGCATGTCTCGATGAGTTTGAAAAGGGTAATGCGGATGTTGTGATTACTGTAACAGATGCACACAGAAATCCATCGTTTAACATGGTGAAATATACAAATGATGAATTTGTGGGCTTAGTCACACCACCTGCTGAAGGAGTTTTCCGAAGACAAGATGCCCCACAAGTTTTTGATATGGCTACGGTTGCCTTCGTAGTTGATCCAAAGTTTGTTTTTTCAAACTCATCGATTTTCTCAGGTAGAGTTCGGGCGGTCAATGTCCCTACGGAACGAGCTATTGATATCGATACGTTATTTGACTTTGAAGTAGCAGAATTTTTGATGCAGCGTCGAACGAGGAATTTGTGAAGTATTTTGCAAAATTAGCAGATATGCATCATCGCCGAGTATTGATTACTGGTGCCGGTGGTGGACTAGGGCGAATTATGGCCGATACTTTGGCCGAGTTGGGTGCCGATTTGATATTGGTGGACAGATCGAAGACTGCATTAGAGTCATTGGAAGAAGGGCTACGTTCAAAATGGGGTGTTGGTACTAAAATCATACTTTGTGATCTGGAATCGGAGAGAGATCGTTTGTCCATGATTGCATCTGTAAAAGATGATGGTCTAGAACTGAACTGTCTTATAAACAATGCCGCATTTGTGGGTGCTTCGGATTTATTGGGTTGGTCTGTTTCGTTTGAAGACCAGACCCTTGACACTTGGCGTCGCGCGGTAGAGGTCAATCTTACCGCTGGATTTCACCTCAGTCAAGCCTTCACTCCGAGTTTACGTAATTCTAAAGGTGGGAATATCATTAACATTGCATCTATATACGGAGAATTTGGTCCAGACTGGCGCCTTTACGAAGGAACAACTATGGCAAATCCAGCTGCCTATGCAGCGAGCAAAGGTGGTATTGTTCAACTCACACATTGGTTAGCTACAACTCTTGCACCAGATATTCGAGTGAATTCTATATCTCCAGGTGGGATATTTCGAAACCAACCTGCAGAATTTGTTCGGCGTTATGAAGACAGAGTTCCAATGAAGCGGATGGCAACGGAAAATGATTTTAGGGGATCGATTGCGTTTCTCGCCAGTGACCTTTCCGCTTATATAACCGGTCAAGTCTTACGTGTTGACGGTGGATGGAGCACCTGGTGAAATAAACCAGAATTTTAGGAGCATTAATGAAAGAGCATAAGCCAAATTTTGTTGCCGGTCTTGAGATTTTACCATTCCAAGACGAGAATTTACCAATCCATGAGGTAATTACAGTGAAAGGATTAATTAAATTCGCGATGTATGGAAAAACATCAGAATTTAGGGTTAGGACTTTTTTTACAAAAGAACCAGAGACACTTGCCTGGATAGATAGCTTTTCTAATGATGATGTGTTTTGGGATATAGGAGCAAATATCGGCTGTTATAGTCTTTATGCTGCAAGAAACGGAATCCAAGTTTGTGCATTTGAGCCTTCGCCAGTTAATTTCTGGCTCCTCTCCAAGAATATAGGCCTTAACAAATTTGGTAATATTGTATCATATCCTTTTGCTCTATCTAATGAAAATTCAATAGTTAGATGGGATCCAAACTCATCACCAGGCTCAGCAGATAATCAGCTGAGCGAAACAAAACAAGCCACGGATCCGACAGCAATACAGGTTTACTCGATCGATCAATTAATTGCTATGAATGCGGCACCATTTCCAACACATATCAAGATTGACGTTGATGGAATTGAGCCCCTAATTGTTGCGGGAGCGATTAATACGTTAGCGGATAATCGGTTACAGTCTCTGATGATAGAAGCTAATGAAAATGATCTAGATCGCCTATCCCAGATTAAGGCAGTTTTAAAAGGAAAGGGATTTAAGGATCCTATCAGTCGCCATGAGCCTTACTTTGACGAAAATTACTACTTACCTTACGCCAATTTCCTTTTTCGCAGAGAATAATTAACTTGAAATTAGAAAAACGTAACACTTTCTCCAACGATATCATCTTCATTGATGGTTTATGGGGAACGGGAAAAAGTCTTCTTGGTCCCATTGTTTCTGGGATGGCAGGGGTTGAAAAAGTAAAGGTTGAAAGTCTTTATGAGTATGTTAGCTGGCTTTTTCATCTAAAGAAAATAGATCTTGATGGTGCACTTTGGATGCTAAGAACATACGCCGATTGTTCTCAATACCATAATGTGATCGGTAGAGAAACTAATTTGCGTTGGAGTGATGATACTGGATTAAAAAATTCACATGATAAATTGAAAATAATTTTTCGACTTTTTTTAGGTGAAGGTGACTCAAAAGTGGCTGAAATTAATAAAGAAAATTTGGCTTTTTGTGCAATGTCACATATGCTAATGCTTTCACCCGATTTATTGTCGCTCGCATACGGTAGTAGGGTTAAAATTATCGAAGTTGTGCGCCATCCATTATATATGGTAAATCATTTTGCAAGCTACCTCGAACGCTTTGAATCACCTCGTGAATTTACTATGTCATTCTATGTTAATGATATCAAAGTTCCATGGTTCGTAAAAGGCTGGGAAAAGGAATACTTGACAGCTAATTTAACAGAGAGAGCTGTTTTGTGTATAACTCGCACTTACCCTTGGTTATTGAAAAATATTGAAAAAGTTAAAAACCTTGGTTTACAGGTATTGGATTTAAGTTTCGAAGAAATTGTTTTTAATACAGATGCAACACTAAACAAATTGAAGTCTTTTACTGATCGTGATCATAGCCGTAGAATAAAATCCATTCTCAATAGACAGTCCTTGCCGAGAGAATCCATTTCAGACGGGAAGGGCCATGCGGGTTATGGTTGGAAAAAAGATAGAAGACCAGAAAGTGAGATGTATAGCGATCTAGTGGAGTTGGTGCAAAAAAACTGTTCACCAAGTGTGTTTCGCGAACTAAATAAAACCATTAAATTATATAATAATAGATACCCAAGTAAATTGGCAGAATTTGTATAATGATAACAACTCACCTTTTAATAAATAAAAATGGATATTAGAAGATTTTCTCCATCGGCTTGGGCAGGCGAACTCTCTGCGATCTTGACTTCGGCAATCTTCGATGTTCTTTCAAGGAAAGAGCGATGTTCTGTAATGTTGACCGGTGGACGCAGTGCTGCCCAACTATATAGAACCTGGGCTTCGTTCCCAAACTTTCAAGACATTCAAAATATTGATTTTTACTTTAGTGATGAACGTTTTGTTCCTCTCGATCATCCGGAAAGCAATTATGCGCTTGCTATGAACAATTTGTTCGAAACCTCAATACCGAAAAATAGCTTTGTTCATTGTTTTGAGTTTAAACATAGTGATAAAGAATCTATTGCACAGCAATATGCTGTTAAACTGCCGGAGCAAATCGATATTTTATTACTCAGTATTGGTGAAGATGGTCATATAGCATCTCTTTTTCCTCAAAGTTCGGCAATGGATGAAGCTAATCAATTGGTAGTTCCAATTATCGGTCCCAAAGCTCCTCACGAACGATTTTCAATCACACCTTTGGTTATTAAAAATGCTGCAAAAATATTTGTTATGGCATGTGGCCAAGAAAAAAGGCAACCTCTCGAACAAGTAATCTTGGGAAGTTCGGACATACATTCACTTCCTGCTTTAATCGTGCGCCATTGTGTATGGATTACTGATAGCATAGACAATATATAAAAATCTCATTTTCAATATATTCCTTCGAGATTTGTAATTTTCAGCAACATAACCTATTATGGTATTGGTAATGAATAACTGAAAAAGTATAAAGCTCGATGCAAGTATATTAAATTCTTATAAGGGATTATCTTTAATCGAATCTGGAGTGAAATGAGAGCTGATGCCGGTAGATGGTATTTGTTTTTCTCAACTAAGTAGTTTATGAAAACTTTGATAATTGGTGGCAGTGGTTTTATGGGTAGTCACACAGCTGATGAACTCAGCAAACGTGGATATGACGTAACTATTTTTGATCGATCTGTTTCACCCTGGTTGGGGAATGGTCAAAAAATGGTTGTTGGTGACTATATGGATGAAACTTCCTTAGCTAAAGCTATGGAAGGTGTTTCTCTTTTGTATCATTTTGCTGGAATCGCTGACATAGAGGCATCAAGAGCACATCCGTATGAAACCATACAGTCGAATGTAATGGGTTTAACGAAAGTTTTAGAAGTCGCTAGAAATGCAAACTTGAAAAGATTTGTGTATGCTTCGACCATGTATGTTTACAGTAGTTATGGATCTTTTTACCGTGCCAGTAAACAAGCTGCAGAAATCATCATTGAAGCCTATGCAGAGCATTTTGGTTTAGAATTTACTTTACTACGTTATGGATCCTTATACGGTCCCCGCGCTCAGAATTGGAACGGCATTCGGCGTTTTGCTAATCAAATAGTAAAAGAAGGTCAGTTGGAATACAGTGGAGACGGTTCTGAAATGCGGGAGTACATACATGTAGAAGATGCTGCACGTCTTAGCGTGGATATTTTAGATCCTGCCTTTATAAACCGCGCAATTACCATTACTGGGCAGCAATTGATTCGAGTTGATGATCTTATTTCTGTTTTATTTGAAATTGCCGGTCAGCCGAGAAAGGTTAAATTTCATGGTAAAAGTTCCACACCAAATCATTACGGGCATACACCTTACCGCTACACTCCTAAGACTGCTAAGAAATTAGTTCCTCAGCAATTTGTCGATTTAGGTCAAGGTTTATTAGAAGTCATTGAAGAAATTCATCGTGAAGAAAATCCCGAAGGCCATTAATACATACAAAGTTTTGTTTTGGGATTTTGATGGTGTCATAAAGGAATCCGTTGATGTCAAAACTCAAGCATATATAAAGCTGTTTGAAAACTTCGGTTCAGAAATTGCTGAAAAAGTTAAACAACACCACATTGCAAATGGCGGAATGTCTAGATTTGAAAAAATTCCTATTTATGGGAAATTTGCAGGTATCGAATTCGATAATAAACAGATTAGCGAATATTCCGAAAAATTTAGTAAACTCGCCTTACAAGGTGTCTTGGATTCAGAGTGGGTTCCCGGTGTGGAGAGTTATATACGATCCAATCAACATAAACAAATTTTCATAGTTGTTTCAGCAACTCCTCAAGATGAATTGAATTCTATTTTACATTCTTTGAAGTTAAGTTCTTGCTTTAATACTATTTACGGTGCACCGTTATCCAAGTCTGTTGCAATTGCAACATCTTTGAGAAATCTTGATGTAACTACTTCTGATTGTTTAATGATTGGTGATGCTCTTGCTGATTTAGAAGCAGCAAATTCGAATAACATTGATTTTATATTACGGCTTCATTCTTTTAACCAAGAAATATTTACTAACTATACAGGAACTTCCATTTACAATTTTTCAGAACTATGAACCGAATTGAACAAATCAATAAAATCCGAGAGAAATTACGTTCCGATAGCATCAGCATTGGCAGTTGGATGCAGATCCCACATGCTTCAATCGCAGAAATTATGGGGCAGTGTGGTTTTGATTGGGTTGCTGTGGATATGGAACATGGGGCGATAGGCCATCATCAGTTGCCAGATATTTTTAGAGCTCTAGAATTGGGTACGGCCCTTCCTTTAGTTCGTTTGTCCGAGGGAAAGAATAAAGAGTGTAAACAGGCTCTGGATGCAGGGGCAGGTGGTGTCATTGTCCCTATGATAGAAACAGATGATGAGTTACGTTCTGTACGCGATGCTTGTCGTTGGCCACCCGCTGGCACTCGAGGTGTAGGTTTTTCTAGGGCAAATCTTTTTGGTGAGAATTTTGAAGTTTATCGCCAAGAAGCACAAAATCCACTTCTAGTCGCTATGATAGAAAATTCAAAAGCTGTCGGGAATTTGGAAAAGATTCTTTCTGTCGAAGGGCTTGATGCAATTATGATAGGCCCTTATGATTTGTCTGCATCATTAGGTGTAACAGCAAAATTCGATGATCCTGTTTTCATTGATGCAATGAGCGAAATTCTTAAACTGGCCGAACAAAAAAAAATTCCATGTGGCATTCATATTGTAGCACCAAAATACGAAGAATTGCAAAAACGCATTGCCGAGGGTTATCGGTTCATTGCATATTCAATTGACGCACTTTTTTTACGTGCAGGAGCTCAGGAAGCCTTTAAAAGGGAGGATATTTAGAGATAATGAAGATATTGGCAATTATTCCTGCCCGAATGGGTAGCAGCAGATTTCCCGGGAAACCAATGGCTGAAATTCACGGCAAACCAATGATAGGACATGTTTATGAACGAGTCTCTCAATCTAAAATGTTAGAGGATGTTGCCGTTGCTACTTGTGACAAAGAGATTTTTGATTATATCCGTTCAATTGGCGGTACGGCAGTAATGACAAGCGATAAACATGATCGCGCTTCTGACAGGTGTGCAGAAGCATTACTAACCCTGGAAGCAGAAAGAAATTGTCGTTATGATATCATGGTCATGGTTCAAGGCGATGAACCAATGACGCACCCCGAAATGATTGCTGAAGCATTAAAACCTATGTTTGAAGATGCAAGTATTCAAGTAGTTAATTTACTCGGAAAAATTCGGGATAATGATGAATTTGAAGATCGCAACTGCATCAAAGTTGTTTGCGATCTTGCAGGAAACGCACTTTATTTTTCCCGTGAGCCTATTCCTACTAGGAGTAAAACTGCAGATATACCTATGGGGAAACAGGTTTGTATCATTCCATTTCGCAGGGACTTCCTGATCGAATATACAGATATGACTCCAACACCTCTGGAGATAGCAGAGTCTATCGACATGATGCGAGTTTTAGAAAATAACATAAAAGTAAAAATGACTCCAACTCAATATGAAACCTACGCTGTAGATACGCCTGAAGATTTGTCAAAAGTTGCATTACTTTTAAAGCCTTTGAATGACTGAACGATTAGTAATCCTCCAAACAAGACTTCAAAGCCGCAGTTATGCAGCGATAAGAAGAGAGACAGATCTCGTGTTACCAATAGGTCCTGAAGCAATGCATGAGACAAAAATTCATGGCTGGTCTGCATGTACGTTAGGTGAGTTATTTCAAAGTGAAGAATACCAAATCGAGAAAGAACAAAGTCAGAAAAAAATAGATTCGCTAATTGAATCTTTGAACAGTTTTGCTAAAAGAAAATATCCTGAGTTTGATATTCAAATCGGCAACTACTATGCTTTTCAACTCTGGGCAGTGATAGGGCAAATTCATTTTAACTCTTTTATCATTCGTTCCATCAAAAAGAAACTCGACCCAACACTTACTATATGTTATACCAAGGCAAAGTCTGAAATTTTTATGGATTTCCGACCGGACCCAGGATCTATATTTTCTGAGGTTTTGAGCCGTTCTGGAATTTTTAATCAGGGCCAGTTCCAGATCAAAAAAATTTCCGAAAAAATAAAGGCAACTACCTTAAGAGAAAGAATACTTTCTGCCCTTCCTATTTCTGTGAGAACCTTGCTAAGAAGGGTTCGAGACTACCAAAAAACAAAAAGTTCTCATCATGGGATATATGATCTATTGATCATTGGGGCAGGAGGTGATTGGCTGAAGTTAAGGGAAAATTCTGCATTCAATCGGATTTTTCGTTCGCATTTTCCTCCTTATCTTTCCGATTCACCAAAGAAAATTGCATCAAAAGAGCTTTTTGGTATTTTGAACGCTTCGATAAAAGATAACGATGCAATCCCATTTGATTTAGTACCGTTGGCTCATGCAATACAATCCGATCTAGATTTTTTTGCTAAAAAGAGCAATGAAGTCTCTAATTCTATGAAAAGTTATGATGCAGTTGTTACTTCCGTATTGTCCTTTCCCGTAGATAATTTCCTTGCACATACGGCTGTTACTGTAGGTCTACCATTGATTGTCTGGCAACATGGTGAAAAGGGTCAGTCAGGTTTCGACCATTTGAGTCTTTATACAGAACTCTTTTACGCTACAGATTTCCTTGCCTACGCTCCTGTTGTTGCTGAGCAATATATTGATTGGCTGAAGAATTATAGAGATATTCAAATTCATACAGTTGGAAGTATTGAGAAAAAAATTGAATGGGTGAATGGTGAGACAATTGTCTATGCGACAGGAAAATGGTTTAAGACTGCCGTACCTTTTCTGGATAAACCAGATCCGGACTCGCGGTTATTTAACGCTCATCGTATCATTCTGAATTTCTTAAATGATTCTGATTATACGGTTGTTTTCAAAGCTAACAATACTCCCGGATTAAATGAGATCCCGTATGAATTTCAGAAAATTCAAATTGAATATTCGAAATCTTTCACATCCCTGTTAAGAACGGCAAGAGCTATCATCCTTGATACTCCGGCAACCACTTTGGTGGAAGCTTGTAGTACCCAAGTACCTGTTTTTGTACTTGGCGGGAGAAATACTTATACAGAAGAATTCCTAAGTGCCATAAAACGAAGAGTTGTTTGGTGCGAATCTCCAGAAGAATTAATATCTGATTTATCCAATTATTTAAAAACCGGTAGTTATGGAGCTGATGTTAATGATAGTTCTTATTTAAAGAAGTATGGTGCGAATCTCCCATCTGATGATTTGGTAATTAAATTACGTAGTATTCTTGAAGATAGAATACTACATTCGAGATCAAACAGCATTACTTGAGGATATTGTCATGGATACTTTGACTATTTTTGAAGAAAACGGATTGTCACTTGATGAAAGGCAAAGAAAAGCCTTTAATCAATTCAATGAATTAGTTTACCTTGGGCAGATTACAACGGAAGTCGTTACAAAGTGTTTTTGCGGTAAAAAGAATTTCAAATTGCTCAGTCGATATGATCGGTTTGGTCTGCCTTTTGGCACTCAGATTTGTTATGCTTGTGGATTAATTTCTCAAACATTGAGAATTCATCCCAAATCGCTGCCTAAATTTTATGATCTTATATACTGGCCATTGGTTTCGGGAGGAGGTGAGTTTCTCACACCTCCGAAAAAGGATGAAACCTTTGCACAGCTAATCAGGAATATTCCTGCAGATGTAAGTTCGCTAAAGATTTTTGAAGTCGGTTGTGGATCAGGTCAAAGAATTTCCGGACTTCGGGATCGTTTGGCTTCTTCTATATCTGATATTTCAATGATTGGCTGTGACTTTTCAAGTGCTGCTTTAAAATTAGCTAAGGAAAAAGGGATAAAGACCATACAAGGTGGTTTGGATGAGTTGGCAGTTGAAGGAAAGTGTGACATACTGATAATGAGTCATGTTTTTGAACATTTTCCAGACCTTACTCATGCAACTAAGTTGATTGCTAAAATGACACATCAAAACTCTTTAGTTTATATCGAAGTTCCAGGAATCATGGACTTGGAAAACAAAGCAGAGTATTCATTTAATTATCAACTTTATAGCGTTTTAGCACATACATATAATTTTTCTCTATCAACACTGGAATATGTCCTGTCAACATGTGGGTTCGTTCTAGTAGAAGGGGATGAATATGTTAGAGCCGTTTTCCGTAAAGGCAAATCAACAATTCAATCATCATCTCATTATGAACGCTCAATGGAGGGCCTACGGAAAGCCAGGGCAAAACAAATTGCCTATGAATCGCGTAGGAATAATATTTTCCTTCGTTACTTCCGGAATGTTGCCAAAGCTGTCCTTGGTCGGATGAATTGAAAAGTATGATTGCTTTATTGCCGATGAAAGGACATTCTGAAAGGGTTCCAAAAAAGAATGTCCGTTTAATGAATGGTAAACCTCTTTTTTTCTATATAGCAGATACCCTTAAAGCGACAAATTTATTTGAACAACTTGCAATCAATACTGATAGCGAAGAAATTAACGAACTTGCGATAAGTGAATATGGAACTTGGGTAAAGATAATAGAAAGACCGGTTGATCTCATCGGTGATTTTGTTTCTATGAATGCTATTATTGATTATGACATTTCATTGTTAGGTATTGATCATGACTACTTTCAAACTCATAGTACAAATCCACTTCTGAAAAAAGATACTGTGCTCGCAGCAGTTGATCAATATAGGCAGGGAAAGTCGGAAAAGAAACTCGATAGTTTGTTTTCTGTTAATGCGATTCAAACTCGCCTTTATGATAAACACTTGTCGCCTTTAAATCATAATCCACTAATATTAACTCGTACTCAGGATTTAGATGTTATATACGAAGAAAATTCAAATTTTTACGTTTTTTCTGGGCAAAGTTTTTTGCAAAACAAACATCGAATTGGTTGTAAACCAGAACCCTATGTTATGGCTCGAAATTCTATAGAATGTATTGATATCGACGATATCGCAGATTGGGACTTAGCAGAGACAATAATGAAGAACAGGAAAAATGATGACTGAAATAAAATTACTCTTTGCATCTTTGCTAAATGATGAAGAAAAAATAAAAGAGATTACCCATTGGTTGAGAGTAATGGATCGGCCCAATGGTTGGCATTATGATTTGGATCATGTATGGATATTGAAAGAATTAGAAAAAGCAGGTATTCTTCCTGGTAGTACTATTTTGGATGCTGGAGCTGGCCAGGGTATAATGCAGTATTTGCTTGCTTCTAGAGGATATAATGTAATCAGTCTAGATTTTTCTCCTAGAACACCTCCGCCTCGCTCTAAAGGGATTTTTAAAATTTATGGAGAGGGAAATGTAGAAATTTCTTATCATCACCCTTACATGAAATTTATTAACTTTAATAGCAAACAGAGTGAGAAGTTACTGAATCATTTAAAATGGAAAAAATTCAAAAAACTGCCAGAGTTACCGGGTCGCATCATTCGAAAAATAAATTCATACATTCAATATCTTTTTGAAAGATTATTCAAAAATCATATGAAATATGGAACGATTCGCTATCTCAGAGCTCCATTTCATGACGTACCTATTGAGTCTGGATCGGTAGACGCGGTGATTTCCGTCTCTGCTATTGAACATTCTGATATTGAACTCTTCAACGATAATATAAAATCATTGTCCCGTCTCATTAAGCAAGGAGGTCTTATGTTGCTGACTACTAGCGCGACGGAAGATAAAGATAATCATTATGATGAGAAGGTATCTGGTTGGTGTTTTTCCATCGATTCTCTGGTTTCGTATTTTCCTGGAAGTACAGTTGACTTTGATAGTAAAGCCTGTTCAGATTCCTTGCTTGGTTCTAATGTTTTTATGAAGCGACTTGATCCTTACTATTATCTTGACCCCAATTCACCGTTTTATCGTAAAAAATTTCAAAAATTGCCGTATCTTCCAGTGGGAATTAAGTTAGTAAAATAGACGGGCTTTGAGATGACTAAACAAGGTTATTCTTTTTATCCTCAAGAATATAACAAAGTACTTAGTGATGTTTTCGAAGAGTTAAAAGGCAATTTTGCAGCATTGGCAAGTCCTACTCTTAGCAAACAGGAAACTGTTACTCATTTGTTCGAATCGATTTCAAAGGAGGCATCCAGTAGTCTCCCACATCGCTCCCTCCTGTGGCTTCGAATCATTCAGTTTCCAATCAGACTTATGCTCATGTTTGTGAGAATATTGTATATTACCCTTCGCTTTAGAACGAAGTTTATCCCCAGAAATGCAGTAGTTTTTAGAACCTGGTTAGTTCCAAAAAGTTTTAAAAATGGAGAATTAGTCGATGATTATTTTCGTGAGCTGCCGATTGATTTATCTGCTTATAAGAATGTTGTTATTTATTATAGTGGTACAGATCTAAATCTTTGGAGAAGATTTGGAAAGGTAAAAAGGAGTAATATCCAAATTTGTTCATACAGTATCCTCTCTCTGTTAGATGTTATTAAATTAGTTCTAAATTTTTTTTTTACCGGATTGATTCAGGTAAAAAAAACATACTCATTGAATGGTATAGACATTACGAAATCTATTAACCGTTCTTTGCTGCTGGATTATCTGCTGTTAAGATCTTTTGAAGCATATATAGAGAAATATAAATGTAAAAAGTTAGCAGAATTGAGTATTGATACTTTTGTGTATATCTTTGAAAACCAATCCTGGGAAAAAATTTGCTGCCATGAACTAAAAAAACATCATGTTCAAATGATCGGATATCAAAGTAGTGGTTTTTCTCCGATTTTTTTAAACTTCTTTCCTACGCAAAAGGATAGCGAATTACATCCGATGCCAGATATTCTGCTAACCGTCGGTGAACATTTTAAAAAGTATTTATTAGAGAATGGACATTATTCTATTCCTGTAGAAGTTTTTTCGGCCCTTCGATTCAAATACAAAACGGAAGGTGATAAGTTTGAAGTAAAAACACCTAACCCTACCAAACTGAAGCGAATATTATATGCATTTCCTGTTCAGTTGGAACAATACCAAGCAACAGTTTCCGATTTAATAAATGTTTTTGGTGATAGTGATATTTATGTGGATCTCAAGTTTCATCCACTGTATATGCAAACTGATTTGAGAATGGTTGATTCATTGCCACTCAATTTCAAGGCAGTTTTTGAGTTAGATATGAATTTGTTGCGTGATACTTACGACTGCGTTTTGTTCAATGATAATTCATTTGGTATTGAATCTCTAATGCAAGGGGTTCGAGCTTATCAATACAATCGCGATGGCAACTTTTTTGATGAGAGATTTTTTTATTTTGATTTATGGCAAACAAACATTACCTACCAGGACCTTGCCGATCTCAAATATAAAATTCAGACATCAAAGTTTGAAAAATCTTTTGATGTCTCTGCTGTTTCTGAATACGTTAATGCAATGTATCGTCCATATTCGCTTGAATCTTTAAATAGATTTAAACAATTACTATCACTTGTTTAATATTTTTTATGCCTTTTTTTAGTGTTGTTATTCCTACTTATAACCGAGCTGAAAAGTTAAAGCTGACAATAGAATCTGTTCTTAGGCAGACCTATGGAAATTTTGAACTTTTGATAATGGACGATGGTTCAACAGATCATACTGAATCGGTTGTAAACGATTTTAAGGATACTCGTATCCATTATCACTGGGCACCAAATTCGGGGGGCCCTGCCACTCCTAGAAACCGAGGTATTCTGAAAGCTGCCGCTCCATGGATTACATTTCTAGATGCCGATGATTTATGGTATCCAAATAGACTTTTTGAAATAGAAAAATCTATAACCAAGAACTCAGAGATAGATGTATTTTCTCATAACGAAATGTTAACTACTCCTGACAACCAAGAGAAAAGGCTCTTACAATACGGACCTTACGAGTCTGATTTTTATCGTGTTCTCCTGACAAAAGGAAACAGGCTTTCAACATCTGCTACTACAATACGAACAAGCTTTCTGATTCAAAACGAATTGCGGTTTAATGAATCTCCTGATTATGTAATTATTGAGGATTATGATCTTTGGCTTCGTATGGCATTTCTAAATGCAAAGTTTTTATTTATTCAAGAAGCACTTGGTGAATATATTATCGAGGATGATAATATCTCTAATTCCATTGAAAAAATCGATAAAAATCAGCGCAATATGATGCGTGAGCATGTTTATAATATTCAACAATTTGATTCTGATCGTGATAAATTATGGCAAGATGTTTGTCTCCGTCTTGATTTTGAGAAGTTTAGGAGTTATTTGCGTTCCGGTAAAACTTTTCAAGGAATTCAATTGATGCTGAGATCATTATTTTTTAATCCAATTTCTTTTACTCGAATTATAGCCGTTAAATTAACAGTAAAGTTGTCTGGAGTTCCCTGAGTCATCGTAAATCGCAAACATGCTTAATCATCGCATCACTCACTCACCTTTGCCGAAATTATTAGATCTGATAAGGATACTTTTTGATTACGGTGTTCAAGACTCTAACTTATTACATCTTTGGAAGGGATCTTACGACTTTTCTTTTTGGTTTTTTCGCTCGGCTTGGTCTTTATATGTGATTGCTATCTGGAGAAAACAATTAAGTAAAAGGGAGAAACTCACATTCTGGGTTCCTGATTACTTTTGTAATGAGTCTCTCTTTCTTCTGAGAAAATTGAATGTCCGATTTTTCTTTTATCCGGTTGATGAGAACGGGTGTCCTTCCACCACCAAAATTTCTGAAATAGCACTTGAGGACAAACCTGATATTTTTTTGCTTGTTCATTATTTTGGCCAGCCAGCGGCAAGTGAGGAAGCTGTTGCCATTTGCAAGGCAAGTGGTGCGTGGTTAGTTGAGGATGCTGCTCATGTTTTGCGTCCGATACCAGGTGTTGGTCAGTGTGGAGACTGTGTAATTTATAGTCCGCACAAACATATTGCTATTCCAGATGGTGCTTTGATGTTAATCCGAAAGGAAGGTCCAGCAGGGTTAGAAGAGGGTTCAGTAAAAATTTTAGATGGAATTGTGGCGAATCTCAAACGAGAACATAACAAATTTTCATTGCATAGTATTATCTGGTTGTTAAAGAGGATTTTGCAGAAGTTTGGTATTCGGAACAAAAATATCTTCTTATCTTTTTCTCGTGATGCCCTTCCGGCCGAAACCTTTACTTTTCCTTTTGAAATGAGTTTTTTAGCAAAGCGATTAATGAAATATGAGCAAATGCGAATTAATGAAATAGAAAAATGCCGGGAAGAGTTTACAAAGAACTGGAAATCTGTAATAGAGAATATGAGTGCGTCGGCTGAAGGCAGTTTAGTCCCAGCAAATTTTTCTAGATATTTGGCAGGCTTTTCTTTTTCTGATAAAGCTAGTGCAGAAAAGGTTTATACTGATTTAAACCGCTCTGGTCTTCCTGCTTTAACTTGGCCAGATTTATCACCTGAGGTCACTTGCGATCCAGAGAATTTTAAACTAGCTTGTCATTTGCGACTGACCAGACTCTATCTTCCCATTCACAGAGATGTAAATTTTAGGAGTATTGGCGCCAGTTTGAAAAAAATAAGAAAAACAATTCTCGCAAGATGGGAAATAAAAAGAATAGAATCTCAAGAAATTTGGGAAAGTTATTGGTTGAATTGTCCGAACAAAAACTTGACTCAAACATGGGAATACGGTTCTAGTAAGGCCGATGCAGAGAGCTGGAATGTTGTGCGCTTTCTTGTTTTAGAGGATGGGGTGCCAACTGCACTGTTTCAGGTTCTCGTAAAAAAAATTCCTGTGTTTGGTATTGGAGTAGCAAGGATCAATCGAGGACCTTTGATGTTGCGAGGTGAAGGAAACTTCAAAAATAGACTGGCATTAAATGCTCTTATGGTCATGACGAGAGAATCATTCCGCCGTCGTTGGTGGATGTTACAAGTTGCACCTGAATTGCCTCCAGATAATGAAATTGAAACACAGCTTTATCAGATGGGTTTTCGTAAAAGACTAAATTATCCTGCCGATTCCGCAATATTATCTCTAACTGATGATGAGGATAAATTGCTAATGAAGTTAGATGGTAAATGGAGAAATTGTCTTCGCAAGGGACAGAAACTCCAAGTAAAAATTCACACCGATATAGGTGCAAATCGACATTTAGATTTATTGCTGCAACTTTACAAAGAACAGCAAATGAGTAAAGGTTTCGATGGTATGTCCGAACAAATGTTAATCGCTCTAGTAAATAATCAAAGCACTTCTTTTAGGTTTAATTTATTCTTAGCTAGTGATTCTGAAATTATTAGCGCAACATCCATTTTGGGAGCTTTAGTGACTCTTCAATTTGGTAATACTTCAGAATATCTCATAGGAATTACAAACGAGAAAGGACGTATAGCTCAAGCAAATTCCGTTCTTCTTTGGGATGCGATAATTCATGCAAAACAAAATGGAAGTATTCGATTTGATCTTGGTGGACTTGCGGAAAATACCCCTAAAGGGATCGCAAATTTTAAGCGAGGGTTAAATGCTGAATCCTATCACTTAACTGGCGAGTGGAGAAAATGGTTTTAGAAACTATTTGTACTCAAGTAAATAAAATTTATCTTTATAAATTTTACCCTAAATCTCTTTATAGAAATTATATAGTTGCCGTTATGCTTATTGACCATAGAGAAAAGAATCAAGTTGTTAGGTAAAAATTCGAACTCAGGTTGGTTTTTATATAAGCCTAGTATATTGTTTTTGTATTGGCGATTTCTGTTTGTACAATACTAAGATTTCTTCGTTCTAAAGTCTCTAAACTTGGTGCTTTCATAAAATGGTTCGATATTTAAAAACACATCTTAAAAAGTTTTTCGAATTCTGTTTAGGTACGGAAACCTTCACATTTCTTGCTAGTCTTTTCTATTATCGATGGATTTTTCCTTATGTGCAAGTCGTAACATATCATGACACTCCTAGTGGTGATTTTAATTCATTTCGCGAGCAATTGATTTGGTATCAGAAAAATTATGTAAATTGTGATATGGAATCTCTAGAGGCTCTTTTAAATAAGGGAATCTGGAAAGATAAGAAACCTGGTTTGGTTATTTCTTTTGACGATGGATTAAAGTCAAATTTTGATATAGCTTTACCTTTACTAGAAGAGTTTGGGTTTACAGGTTGGCTTATGGTTCCATCTGGCCTCGTTGATTTGGATCCAGACAAACAAAAGCATTTTTGTGAGGAGAATCTGATCGGCTTTACTCCCAATCACTTGGAAAAGAGAATCGGAATGTCATGGCAAGAAATCAAAGATGCAAGAAAACGAGGGCATGTAGTTACATGTCATTCAATGAATCATAAAAGATTGGCAGACACTCTTTCTCCGCTTGAAATTGATTCTGAGATAAAAAAATCGAAAAACCTGCTAGAGAAGAATCTTCTTGAAGATGTCGATACGTTTACTTGGGTTGGTGGTGAGGAGTGGTCATATGGTTTTGATGCTTTTCGTAAAATGATTGAAGTAGGTTATAAGTATATTTTTTGTACAAATTGTAAGCCAATATCGTCTTTCAACGATCCATACTTTTTAGAACGCTACCATGTCGAATCTTGGGCAAATAAGAAGCAGCTTCGATTTATTCTGAAATCAGGAATCTACGAAGTCCTATACTTTTTTAAAAGGAAGCGGCTGAAGAAAAAACTTTATAATCGATGAATAGTGTTTTCTGATAAAAGTTTTCTAACCTCATCGTGGGTTAGCGTTGACATCGCTTTCAGTTCGCTCGAGAACAAAAATTAACTTAACTTGCCTTTGTTAGGCTACGAGTGATTTTGAAATTGCAGGTAAGCCGGTTTTAAGGTTTAGCTTATGGTTTATAGAAATAAATTTATACACAGAAGGCTATTGTGATTATAGGAATTGATGCCTCCAGGAATAAATCAGGTGGAGCTATAACGCATATTATTGGGATTTTAAATTCTTTTGATGTGGATAAGCATAAAATAGAAAAAATCCATATATGGTCCTACCAGAAACTTTTAGACCAAATACCCGATGCACCTTGGCTGAAAAAACATAGTCCTAGATTTTTAAGTTTTAATCTAATCTTTCAGCTTTTTTGGCAGCGATTCTTGCTACATCGGGAAGCAAAGAAGGTAGGTTGTGATATAATGTTTGATTCAGATGCTGGATCTATTTCAAAATTTAAACCATTTATAACTATGAGTCAAGATCTATTAAACTTTGAGAAAGACTCTCTAAAATATTACAAGTTTGGTATCGCTAGGATTAGGCTTTTTTTCTTATATTATATTCAGATAGCATCATTCAGAAACTCAGTAGGAACTATTTTTTTAACTAACTACTCAAGTAAGGTAATACAAAATCATACTGGTGATTTGAAAAATTACAGAATAATTCCACATGGAATTGATGATGCATTTGGTAAAATCCATAAATTAAAAGAAAATCTATCTGATTCAGAAATTAAAATTCTTTATATTTCTCCTATTCAAGAATATAAAAATCATATTAATGTGATTAAGGCAGTAAATGTCCTGAGATCAAATTACCCGAAAGTATCAATTACTTTTGCGGGGAAAATAGATGGAGACTTTGGGAGAAGTGTAATGGAATTTTCTCGAAGTATTGATTCTTCTTTAGCATTTATTAATTTCGTTGGAAATATTCGACATGATGAATTACCAACTTTTACAAAAGAATTCGATATTATAGTTTTTGCTTCCAGTGTTGAGAACATGCCGATAACTTTGATTGAATCAATGAGGTTGGGTATGCCCATTGCATGCTCAGATCGAGGTCCTATGCCTGAAGTACTTAAAGATGCTGGGATATATTTTGATCCTGATCGGCCGGATTCAATCGAGGCAGCAATTCGATTATTAATTGATAACAATCATCTTCGGACCAGCTTAGCTAAAAAAGCCAGGGAATATTCGTTAGAGTATACTTGGGAAAGATGTTCTTTTGAAACTTTTTCATTCTTGTGTGATTCCGTCTAAAAATAATTAATTATTCTATAATAAACATGACTCAAAATACTAAATCTTATCAAATTTGTACAAAAACCGTAATCGACTCGAATCTTCCTGATGTTTCATTTGATGGGCATGGGATTTCTAGTGTATATTGGGATTTCGAAAAAAACGTAAAACCGAATTGGTTTCCAAACGAAGAAGGGAAACGGCAATTACGAGTATACGTAGAAGAAATAAAAAAGCATTCTAAAGGCAAAGACTTTGATTGTATTTTGGGACTGAGTGGTGGTGTTGATAGTTCCTATATGTTACATACTATGGTAAAAGAGTATGGGTTGAGGCCATTGGTTTTCCATGTAGATGGTGGTTGGAACACTGAAATGGCGGTAAGCAATATTCATAACTTGGTTGATAAGCTAAATTTAGATTTATTTACAGAAGTTATTAATTGGAATGAAATGAAGGATTTTCAGCTTGCTTGGTTCAAATCAGGCGTTCCTCACATTGATATACCGCAAGATCATGCCTTTGGAGCCGTTTTATATAAGTTTTCAAATAAACATAAAATAAAATATATTTTGAATGGTGGAAATATTGCAACAGAATGTGTCATCATGCCCTATCTCTATTATTATTGGGGTACGGATTTAGTTCACATCCGAGATATTATCAAACGGTTTGGAACTATTCCGATGAAAACATATCCATTTAGTAGTGTTTACAATCATAAAATATATCAGAAATTCATCAAAGGTATGAAAGTGATGAAGCCATTGAATTTTATGCCTTATACTAAAAAAATGGCCGTTGATATTTTGGAAAAAGAATATGGCTGGAAATCATATGGTCAGAAACACTTTGAATCCAGGTTCACAAGATTTTACGAAGGTTATTGGTTAACAACTCGTTTCAATTTTGACGTTAGAAGAAATCAGCTTTCTAGTTTAATCCTTACAGGACAAATGCAGCGAGAAGAGGCATTGGAGATTTTAAAAAATCCACCTTTTAATCCTGAAACCATTCAAGAAGATTTTGATTTTATTGCAACAAAGTTAGGAATTTCTTCAGATGAGTTAAATCATTATCTAAATATGGAAAAAAGGTTTTATTGGGATTACAAGAACGATCATAGAAAATTGAAAATCATCGAAAAAATTGTAGAGTTCCTTCACTTAGGTCGGCGTGGTGGAGCATTTTAAAATCTTTTATATAGAATTATGATTACGATTATCGATTATGGATTGGGAAATATTCAGTCTTTTCAAAATCTTTACAAGAGATTGAATATTGAAACAAAAGTTGCTAATTCTTTTGAAGATTTGACTGGTGCAACGAAATTAATTTTGCCAGGAGTTGGTGCATTTGATCATGCTATAGAGTTATTAGAAATTTCAGGAATGAAAGAGTCTATTCAAGACCTGGTGTTTAACCGAAATACTCCGATTTTAGGTGTCTGTGTAGGAATGCAAATTCTTGCAAATTCCAGTGAAGAGGGTAATAAACCTGGACTTGGTTGGATTCCCGGTAGGGTAAAGAAGTTTCAATTTCTGGCCAATTCTGGGAAATTACCTATGCCTCATATGGGCTGGAACGATGTTATATCTTCTGACACAAGGTCAGATTTATTTCAAGGATTGCAGGGGGACTCAAGATTTTACTTTTTGCATTCTTATTTTTACGAATGTGAAAATGAAAGTGATATTTCTGCAAAGACAGAGTATGGAGTATCTTTTAGTTGTGCTATCCAAAGAAATAATATTTACGGTGTCCAGTTCCATCCGGAAAAAAGTCATCATTATGGTGAGCGTCTTCTCTTAAATTTTGCTCTGTTACCTGATGCATAACGATAAGCTTTATAGCTTTATCGATTGCTAAGTCGTAACTATCGAATTCTAATTTTATATAACTGGAAAAAATATGCTGCGTCCCAGAATCATCCCTTGTTTATTAATCCACGATGGTGGCCTAGTAAAAACTCAGAAGTTTGCTAATTCCAAATATGTCGGAGATCCTATCAATGCAGTAAAGATCTTTAATGAGAAAGAAGCTGATGAATTGATGGTGATCGACATAGACGCTACTAGGCAGAATAGACCTCCAGAAATTAACCTTTTGAAAAAGCTCTCGGTTGAAAGTCGAATGCCTCTGTGTTATGGAGGTGGGATTAAGACAGTTGAACAGGCAAAGGAAATTGTCTCGGCGGGAATAGAAAAAGTGGCAATAAGTTCTGCGGCAATAGAAAACCCTGGTATTGTATCACAAATTTCAAGAGAAATCGGAAGCCAGAGCATCGCAGTTGTTTTAGATATAAAGAAAAAAAGCTTTAGCAATAAATATGAAATTTGGACTCATAACAACTCAATCAATACAAAATTGGATCCAATTGAATTTTCAAGAAAATTCCAAGATCAAGGAGCAGGTGAAATTATCATTAACTGCATTGAAGAGGATGGAATGATGTCAGGATTTGATTTCCCAATACTTGAAAAAATATATGGCCAAATCAATATTCCGATGACGATAATGGGTGGGGTTGGAAGCTATACTGACATTAAAGCTGCGATTCAGAAATTTCGATATATTGGTATTGGTGTTGGTAGTCTTTTTGTTTTTAAAGGGAAATATCGGGCAGTCCTCATCAACTATCCCACAATTAAAGAGAGGGATGAATTATATGTTTAATGAGAAAATACTACTAATCACTGGTGGAACTGGTTCTTTCGGAAAAGCTGTCCTCAATCGCTTTTTAAGCTCCGATATCAAAGAAATTAGAATTTTTAGCCGGGATGAAAAAAAACAAGATGATTTGCGTAAAAAGTATAACAATCCCAAAATTAAGTTTTTTTTGGGAGATGTGCGTGATACCTCGTCACTCATAGGAGCCTTTTCTGGTGTTGACTATATTTTTCACGCTGCAGCTTTAAAGCAAGTTCCGTCATGTGAATTTTTTCCTATGGAAGCGTTTAAAACAAATGTGATCGGCACTGAAAATGTTCTACAAGTAGCTTATGATTTGGGTGTCAAAAAAATAATTTGTTTAAGTACGGACAAAGCTGTTTATCCCATTAATGCGATGGGAATTTCCAAGGCAATGATGGAAAAAGTAATGGTTGCTAAAGCACGGACTTTGATTGAGAGCAAACTTATTGTTTGTGGAACCCGTTATGGAAATGTGATGGCATCACGAGGATCTGTAATTCCTCTTTTTGTAGATCAAATTTTCGCAGGTAAACCTATTTCAATAACCGATCCAAATATGACGCGTTTTATGATGACATTAGAAGATGCCGTTGAATTGGTTTTATATGCATTCAAAAAAGGATCTAGTGGAGATATATTTGTTCAAAAAGCTCCCGCTGCAACTATTGAAGTTTTAGCTAAAGCAATTCTTTCACTTCTTAATAAAGATGACCATCCGATTCAGGTAATCGGAACACGGCATGGTGAAAAGCTTTATGAAACACTACTCAGTCGTGAAGAAATGGCATCAGCGATAGACGAAGGTGAATACTATCGAATACCTCCAGATTTAAGAGATTTAAATTACGGGAAATATGTTGAGGAGGGTGAGAAAGAAATCAGCATTTCTGATGACTATAATTCTCATAATACTCAGCGATTAAACTTGGCTGAGATGAAGAGACTTCTTTTGAAATTGGATTTTATAAAAAATTTAGTAGAAGGTAAACCTTCGGAACCTTGGGACTAAGATTGAAGTGAAGTCTGGCTTAGATAACTTTATTGCCGATCCTCCGTTTTCGGCTATTATCGGAATAATACTTGTAGTTGGTCTAGAATCCGTAGGCAGGTTCTTTCAACGGTTTTTTTGGTTTGAGTATTATTCAGAGAATCGGTGGCTTCAATATCAAAACATAGTTTTTGGCATCTTGTTGTTGTCCTCTGTTATTTTTCCTATTGCATTATTTGGTTTTTATTTAAATTACGCATTTGATTTCATATGTGGTTTGTTACTCGTTTTTGGGGTGATGAGGTTTAAGCAAAAATTTACCCTAATTCCTTTTTATAAAAAGAAAGATATTATTGAAGTAATAATTCTAGCCTTTTTTTTCCTATATGCGTTAGTTGCCTTAGGTCCTGTAACAAATGCTGACTCTTTGCATTACCACATAGGAGTAGCGATTGAAACTTTAAGTCTAGGTCATTTCCCAATTTGTGAAGAATGGTTTCATTGTAGATTAGCAGGAAGTGGAGAAGTTTTAAATGCTCTAGGACTTGCTTTTGGGTCTGAGCAATTTGGGTCTTTGTTACAGTTTGCTGGCTTAGTTTCTATTTACGGTTTAATTCGGTTTTATCGATCTTCAGCAGAGAGTGAATTAGGAAAATTTTTAGGGTTATTATTCCTAACCACTCCTATATTGTTATTTTTAGTTCCTTCATCAAAACCACAGCTATATCCAATTGCACTCACATCTTTTGCTTTTGTTTTAATCTTGGAGATTGAACATGCAAAAAATGAAAAGATTAAAGATTTGCTTTATGGAGCTACTATAGCCCTTTTGATTGTTTCCTTTACTGTAAAATTTTCTTTCATTCTATCATTGGCAGTTTTGGGTAGTTTAGCTTTTTATTTTCGTTCGGAGCGTAGAACTGTAATAAAAACATTTTCTATTACTGCTTTTGCCATTCTACTTTTACTTTTTCCATTCTTAATTTGGAAGATTGGTGCTTACTCGGGAAATATTAGAGAAACCATTCTAAGTCCTTTGCCAGGTGCGTTTTATGGTAGAGAAAAATTTTTGGGATTTCTAAGGTCATATTCAGATTCGATATTTACCTGGCCTGTTTCGTTATTGATACCAAATTCACTTGGAGGAATTTCCACCATTTTAGGTGTAGGGGTTTTCTTTCCTTTGTTTGCAAATAAGGATTTTATACTTAGAAATTTTCCGAAATATTCTGGAGTAATTTCTTTTGTGGTACTAACTCTGTTATTGGGTCAATCATCTTCTCGTTTTTTTTTAGAACCATTTCTTTGGCTGATAATCTTAACAAAAATTTCGCTCATAAACGAAAATAATCTAATAAACTCTAAAAGATTTTTAGCTTTCAAAATTGTGGTTTTTATACAAGCTTGCTTAGTATTGGCATCCTTAATTGTTGGCGTTTATGCGTTGACTCCAGGAAGTATTTCTTTGGCTCAAAGAGCGAAGGTGATGCTAAAAACTGCAGATGGATATGATCTTTTTCTTCAATTAAAAGATCTTTTGCCGAAAAATGCAAAGATAGTATCCAGTTCCCTGTCAACAAAGTCACTGGCTACGTACAGTTCTTACTCTTTTGATTGGAATCCTTATGTTAGAGATGAGGAGAGTCAAACTAGGGAATATTTAAAATTTATGAAAGATAAAAAAATTACGCATTTGATATTTCCTGATGGGAAAAATAATTTTGAAGGCTGCTATGGTAATATTATTTTTGAGGGAAAAACTCACTCAGCAAATCGAAATCCGTTTAATCCTAATATTGAATATTCTTTCTTTGTCGCAGAACTTAGATATGAATTACTCCCAGATTGTTATGACTTTTCCCGCTTAAAGAAGTAGATAAAAATGAAAATTCTTATCACAGGCTCCGAAGGTTTCATTGGGAAGAACCTGCACATCTATTTTGCAGAAAAGAAAGAAAATAAACTTCTTCTTACAAATAGAAAAACAACTTCCGATGAACTTAAATTAAATATTCAGTCGGCTGATTTGATTATTCACCTAGCTGGTGTAAATCGGCCGCTAAATAAAGAAGATTTTTTTGAAGGTAATACGAATACTACAAAAGAAATAGTGGAAACTTTGATGCAATCCAATAAGTCCACTCCTGTAGTATATGCTTCTTCTACTCAAGCAGAAATTGACAATCCGTATGGGCGATCAAAAAAGGAAGCGGAAGATCTTTTATTAAATTATAGTAAAAAAGCAAAGGCAGCAGTTTATATCTATCGATTGCCAAATGTATTTGGTAAATTTGCAAAACCAAATTACAATTCTGTTGTAGCTACGTTTTGTTATAACATAAGTCGTTCGTTACCGATAGAAATTCATGATTCATCAAAAAAAATAAATCTGGTTTTTGTTGAAGACTTTTGTAAAGAAATAGATGGTTTGGTTAGTAAAGTTCCAGGAGTCGGAATTCAATATCCAAAGTTGAATTCTGAGTATTCAGTTTCGCTGCACGAATTAGCTAACAAACTTTACCAATATAAAGAGGTTAGATCAACTTTATCTATTCCAGCCGTTGGGAATAGTTTCGAACGTGCACTATACTCTACTTTTATTAGCTATTATCCTATAGAAGATTGCCAATATTCAATTCCAGAGTATAAAGATCCTCGAGGACGATTTGTTGAAATGTTAAAGACTGAGTCTTCCGGACAATTCTCTTTTTTTACCGCTCCACCAGGTATAACACGAGGTGGGCATTATCATAATACTAAGACAGAAAAGTTCCTCATTATCCAAGGAAAAGCTTTGTTTCGCTTCCAACATTATTTCACAAAAGAATATTGTGAAATAACTGTAAATGGATCAGATCCGAAAATAGTAGACACTATTCCTGGTTGGACACATGACATTACCAACATTGGTGAGAATGAGTTGATTGTTATGTTATGGGCAAATGAAGTTTTTGACAGAAACTTACCCGATACTTTTTCTGCAGAGATTCATAAATGAAAAGATTAAAAGTATTTACGGTTTTAGGTACTCGGCCAGAGATAATCAGGCTTTCACGCGTTCTCGTGGCTTTAGATAAGGCCTGTGATCATACTATCGTTCATACAGGTCAGAACTATGACTATGAGCTGAATGAAATTTTTTTTAATGATCTCGGGATTAGAAAACCTGATTATTTTTTGGAAGCAGCAGGTAGCTCTGGAGCAGAGACAATAGGTAAGATCATTATTCGTTTTGACGAATTACTATCGAATAATCAGCCAGATGCTTTGCTTGTATTAGGTGATACCAATAGTTGCCTTTCTGTAATCCCAGCGAAAAGACGTAAGATCCCCATTTTTCACATGGAAGCCGGAAATAGATGTTTTGATTTACGTGTTCCCGAGGAGATTAACAGACGGATTGTTGATCATACCTCTGATATTAATTTAACATACAGCGCGATTGCCAGAGAATATTTGTTAAGAGAAGGTTTGTCCCCGGATCAAGTGATAAAAACTGGAAGTCCCATGTATGAGGTATTACAGTATTATATGTCTGGAATTAAATCTTCTGGAATATTGGGTCAACTTAATTTAAAGAGTAAGGAATACTTTTTGGTTTCGGCTCACCGTGAAGAAAATATTGATTCTGAACAAAATTTTAATTCTTTAGTCGATACACTTAATGCAATTGCAAATATATATAATTTACCAGTTATTGTTTCCACTCATCCACGGACTCAAAAAAAGATAGACCAATTGAAAATAGATTTTCATAGGAATGTAAGGCTTCTTAAGCCTCTCGGTTTTATGGATTACAATAAACTTCAAATAGAATCGAAGGTCGTCCTTTCTGATAGTGGAACGATTACCGAAGAATCTTCAATTTTGAAATTCGCTGCGTTGAATATTCGGGAAGCTCATGAACGACCAGAGGGAATGGAAGAGGCTGCGGTTATGATGGTTGGTCTAAAGAAAGATCGTATATTACAAGCAATTGCACTATTAGATCAAGAAGGAGAGGAATTCTTAAAGCAATCAAAGCTAGTTGAAGATTATTCAATGCCTAATGTTTCAGAAAAAGTAGTTCGAATTATTTTTAGTTATACCGACTATGTCAAACGAATCGTTTGGAAACAGTATTAATTTTTGTTTTAGATCTAAATGAAAGTTTTAATTATAGTAGATGATTATTTACCAAAAAGTATTAAAGTTGCCGGTAAAATGATGCATGAACTTGCTTTGGAATTATTAAATTCTGGTCATATAGTAACTGTTATAACCCCAGACCCAGATCAATCGGAATTATATACAATAAATAATTTTAATGGAGTTAATCTTCTTCGGTTTAGGTCGGGAAGAATAAAGAATGTTTCAAAGCCAGTTCGGCTTATTAATGAAATTCTTTTATCTTTTCGTGCTGTTAGATCTTTATCTCCTTGGTTACAAACAAATCCACATGATTTAATTGTTTTTTACTCACCTACTATTTTCTGGTCAGGTTTGGTTAGATATCTAAAAAAAAAATGGAAGTCGCCATCATATCTAATCCTTAGAGATTTTTTTCCGCAATGGGTAATCGATAATGGGATTATTGGAAAATACTCGGTTCTTGCCTATTTATTTCGTTTTTATGAAAGAAAACTGTATCAATCAGCAGATGCAATTGGAATTCAATCGCCTGCCAATCTAAAATTGTTTTCCGAAATGTATCCTAAGATATTGAATACCCAACTTTTATTTAATTGGGCATCCCCTTTGGGGATTATAAAAAGAACGGATCAAGATAATATAAGAGAGAAATATAGTCTCCAGGATCGAATTATTTTTTTTTACGGCGGAAATATTGGTCATGCACAAGATATGCGAAACCTTTTGTTTCTAGCTGAACGTATGTTAGTTTTTAAAGAGGCGCAATTCGTATTTCTTGGAGCTGGTGATGAATTCCAATTAGTTCAAGATACAATTGCGAATAAAAAATTAACTAATTGCCTTTTGTTTCCGTCCGTTTCTCAGGAGATATTCTCTTCTATATTATCTCAAATCGATGTTGGTCTATTTACCTTGCATCCAGCTCACAAGACTCATAACTTCCCTGGCAAAATTCTTGGTTATATGCAAGTAGGGATTCCAATCCTCGGAGCCGTGAACGAAGGTAATGATTTAAAAAATGTGATCGAAGACGGAAATGCTGGTTTAGTTTCTTTAGCAGGTGATCATGAAACTTTATACCAAAATGCACTTATGTTTTTAGATTCAAAGCATCGTAAAGAAATGGGTAAGAATGCCAGAAAACTTCTCGATTCAACGTTCTCTGTTTCAACGACAGCAAGAAAAATAATGTCAGTATTAAATAAGCAAACGGTAAAACGATTTTAAGATGAGTGAATATACAAGAAGGCACTCTCGATGGTTTGAACAAATTCTTTTAAGTTATTTGTTTCAATTTTTGTCAGGTGGAATTCTACTTATTATTTTAACAGCAGTGCCTATTTGGGGGATTCAGTTCTGGCGCTCAGAAGACCCAAATATATTTACTTCTTTATTAACTACTTTAACAGCTTTTTTTATCTCCACGTTTTCACTGCGTAAAATATTTCGACTCCCTGGATCAGAAACTGTATCTTATGTTATACCTGTTGCTACTATATGTTTTTTAATTCCCGTTTTATATATTCTTATAACTCGCAAAACATATTCAATTCAAGTAATGTTAGTTGGTTACTTTCTAACTTTATTTTGGTGTTATTTAGGTTTTTTCCTTGGTCGAAGATATAGAATGGTTCGATATGCTTTGTTACCGTTTGGTGAAGCTCAAGATTTTGACAATACCCATGGAGCTTTTTTTGTAGTCTTAAGGGAATCAAGTTTAGAGAGCCAGAGATTTAATGCAATTGTAGCAGATTTTTCATCTAATGAAATGCCAGCGGAATGGGAAAAATTTTTGGCGAAATGCACCCTTTCTCGTATCCCCGTCTATTCTACAAAAAAAATTAAGGAATCATTAACCGGCAGGGTACAAATAAAACACTTATCTGAAAACGAATTTGGTAGTCTTCTTCCTTCTCGGTTTTATGAATTTGTTAAGAGATTAATCGATTTTATAGCGGCGCTCATTTTTCTTCCTTTTATATTTCCTTTTTTACTTTTAATTGCTTTGCTGATCAAAATTGAATCTCCTGGATCATTTTTATTCATTCAAACAAGAATGGGATATCAAGGTCGAACCTTCCGAATGTTGAAGTTTAGGACAATGTTTCAAGATAAAAAAGGAAAAGGATTTACTGGGTCAGGTGACGATCCAAGGATTACGAAAATTGGAAAGTTCCTAAGAAGATATCGAATTGATGAATTGCCTCAAATTATTAATGTTCTCTTTGGGCAAATGAGTTTTATTGGTCCACGTCCTGAATCATTCGAGTTATCGCAGTGGTATGAAAATGACGTACCTTTCTTTGCATACAGGCATGTGGTTAGGCCAGGTATTAGTGGGTGGGCTCAGGTAAATCAAGGGTATGCTGCCGAGGTTGATGGAATGAAAATTAAACTAGAGTTTGATTTTTACTATATAAAGAATTTTTCTTTTTGGTTAGATTTACTCATTTTATTTAAAACAATAAAGACAGTTCTGACTGGATATGGAGCTCGTTAAATCTAATATTCTTTCTCTATGGCTCTTGTTATAACTTTTCTATTTTATTTTTTATTGATTGTATTCTTATGTATCAGAGGGTTTCGGTCGATCGCTTTGATTATTATTCTAGTATGGTGGGGATTGTGGAATGTATTGTCCTACTGTTCAATTTCAGGGCTTTATACAATTAGTTTTTATACCCAGTGCATATATTTTCTCTTCTTTCTGTTTATTGTTTTAGCTTTTTTTATGTATAACTTTTTATTTGGAAAGCCATCTAAAAAAAATACTAATGTAAAAAAGAATCGTGATTTTTATAATGTTTTACTTTGGATTTCTATTTGTTTTGTTTTACCGGTTCAGATTTTTTTTGCAAGCCGTACTATCTATATTCTTAGTTTTGTAATGTCTCCTGGAATGTATAGAAATGATGTTTTTGGTTTTGTGAGTGGATCACCTACTATTTTTTTTCATTCGAATCAGTTGGCTTTATTACACGCATTGATAATTGGTCCTTTTCAATATATTTATCTATTTGCCGGTATCTCTTTCTCAGTATTGAGAAAAAAAAATGCATTGCTTCTTGTGGGAGTCTCATTAGTAATTCTCGATTCCTTGATTATGTTTGGTAGGTTCGGCTATCATTATTTGATTATTGCAGTGATTCTCGGTTTAGTTTTTGTTACTTACTTTAATGGTTTTGCCAAATTGAGAAGCAATCTATTGAAGGCGTTTGTTCCAATATTTATCCTTCTCCTTTTAACCTTTTGGATTACCTTATACAGAGGGTCTAGGTCCTTTTTAGACATTATAAATATGTATGTCGTTACTTATCATACAGAATCCTTTTCTATTTTTGATACAGAACTCAAAAATCCAGGATCCATTTTGCATCAATATTCATATGGGTTATCAATGTTGGGTGGCATTGAGAGATATTGGGTTTTGTTTTTAAATAAGTTTGGATTTATGTTTGTATCACAAACTGATATTGTGGGCGGTTATCTTCATCGTGACTTTAATATTGGAATCGATCGGTTTAGTAATCCGATTTTTTTGAATGCATTCGGTTCAATTTTTTTTACGATGTTTCGTGATGGGGGAATCTTGGGGATCGTTGCTTTTGGTATATTCTTTGGAATGATACTTGCATTTTATTCAGATTCCCTTAAACAGAGAGATCCTTATGGATTCTCAATTTTACTTGGCCTTATTTTTTTGCTTATTTATGGAATTTTTCAACCCACCACTCTTGGGCCAATGCTTCCTGCATTATTGTTCTTGTTTTTAGTAAATTTTATAGTGAAATTATATAACAAAGTTTAGTTTTGAAATTAATTTTAATAAATAGTCTATGGATGTTTGCTGATAAACTATTAAAACTCTGTGTTGGGATTTTTGTTAGTGTTTTTATCGTTCGATATTTAGGCCCGGAGTGGTTTGGTAAGTATAATTACGTAAATGCTTTACTTGTTCTTTCTGGTACTTTGATTTCCTTCGGGTCGGAAGGTATACTAGTTAAGATGTTTGTTTCTGAAGAAAGTGATCATTTAGAAATTTTATCTGCTTCTTTTTGGATTCACTTAATTTTTTCGTTCCAGTCCTTGCTCTTATCTTTTATTATAATATGGTTTTTGCGTCCTGAAGATGATCTTTATTTTCTGTTTGGTTTTTTATGTATTCCTTCATTGTTTAAGTGTTTTTCTGTAGTTCGATATGTTTACGAATCAAAGTTAGAGGTAAAATATATAGTTTGGATAGAAAATATAGTTTTCTTGGTTGTTTCGGCTATCCGAATATTTATTATCGTAAATAAATATTCGTTTTCAGCACTTTTTGCTACTTTTGCAGTTGAAGGAATTCTAACATCACTTTCGATATATTTTTTTTATGTAAAAAAACATGTTAATTTTATATTTCAACCACCAAACCTAAATAGGATATCGAAAATTTTATTTGATTCATTCCCCTTATTGATGGCAGGTTTAGCGATCATTGTCTATATGAAAATCGACCAGATTATGATCGGGTCTATGTTGGGTGATTCAGCACTCGGTTTTTATAGCGTAGGAGTTCGTTGGAGTGAGTTTTGGTATTTTATTCCCATTGGTTTAGCATCGTCTTTTTTCCCGAATTTAATAAAGCTAAAAAATGAACTTTCTCTTGAATACGAGAAAAGATTTTTACTCCTACATGGAATGGTCTTTTGGATTGCTTTTATCGGTGCTTTTGCAATTCAGTTTGTTGCTGACCCCCTAATTATTTTTTTATACGGTGATCTATTTCATTCTTCTTCTGCTATATTAAAAATACATATTTGGTCTGGTGTTTTTGTTTTTTGGGGAGTCGCAGGTGGAAATTATTTTTTGATCGAAAACTTACAAAAGTATACAGTGTGGAAAAGTATCTGTGGTTTAGTTGTTAATGTAATTCTTAATTATCTCTGGATACCGACATACGGAATTATGGGTGCTGCTATAGCTACTTTGATATCTCAGTTTTGTGCAAGTACTCTTTTTCTGGCGTTCGTCCGTGATTTGAGACCACTATTAAAAATTCAGTTATTAAGTTTGGTTTTTTGGAAAATTAGTATTAGAGATTTTTCAGAGAATCTTATAAAAAGATAAAAATATTAATGATTAAGAAAATACTTTTTCTATTTAGTAAACTTGTTCAGCATTTCTTTGTATTCGGAGATGAATATGTTTTAATCAATCGATTGGACTCAATCGGCGACTATATTCTTTTTAGGAATTTCCTTTTACCATTCAAAAATTCTGGATTTATCCGGGGTCGTAAGATCCTTTTTTTGGCCAATATTGCATGGAAGTCTATCTATGAGTATTATGACAAAGAATTTGCTGATAAGGTCATTTGGGTTAATGTAGATAAACTAGTTAGCAATCGATTTTATCGAATTTTTGTCTTATTTTGGTTAAGCACCTATAAAATTAGAAAGATCATACAGCCAACTTTCTCAAGAAATCACATTGTTGATTTTCTTCTTTTACCATTTTCTACAGCCGAGAAAATAAGCCCCAGAGGTGATGATTTAAATTATTTAAAAGAATTAAAGTTACTCAATGATCAACAATATGATCAGTTAGTAGAGAATGATGAGACAATCCAATTTGAGTTCGAAAAAAATCGTCATTTTTTTGAATTCTTTGATCCAGTTTTTTCTCAACTTAGTTTGGATCTTCCCTTTCGTAAAATTGTATCCGAAAAAAAATACATTTCCCTTTTTATTGGATCTAGTTCTCCATATAGACAACTTTCAATTGAGAATTTGAAATTTATATGTGAGGAACTTCTTACTCATACGGGATTTAGAATTTTTATTTTAGGTGGAAACAATGAATCTAAAAACGGTCGCATTTTGGAAGGTCCGTCTGATAGGATTATTTCAAAATGTGGTCTCACTAATTTAATAGAAACGATTGATCTGATTGGCAACTCTAGCGCGGTTTTATCTATGGATTCAAGTGGTGCACATATGGCCATGGCTACGAAGGTTCCCAAAGTGTTTTGCTTTTCAAATGGAAATCACATATTTCGGTTCATTCCTTATCCTGAAAGTTATAAACAAATGACAGCTTATTTTCCTCCACTTATTCAGATGAACATGAGTTCTCATAAGAAATTATTATATGATTCTTTTTCTCGAGGATCGACAATTCCTATCGATTCAATTGATTTGGAAAGCCATGTAACTGAAATAATAAAAGAGCTTAATAAAATATGAAACTTCCAGTTCTTTTGATTGGTTTTAATCGACCTGACTTAGCAGAATTAACGTTAAATCGAATTTTAGAATATAAACCAGCGACAATTTACTTTGCTGTTGATGGTGGTCGAGATGGGAAGTTTGGAGAGGCTGATAAAGTAACTTCTGTTAGACAATTAATAAAGAAAATCCCAAAATCTATTCCAGTAAAAACTCGGTTTTCTAAAGATAATCAGGGGTGTCGCTTAGGTGTTTCATCCGCGATTTCTTGGTTTTTTGAGTCTGAAGAAATGGGTATTATTCTAGAGGATGATTGTTTGCCTGACTTGTCATTTTTTTCTTTTTGTGAAGACTTACTTGAGCGTTATAAATTTGATACCGAAATTGGTATGGTTTCTGGTGTGAATTTTTTTTATGACCAGATTCATTTGAAAGAATCATATTTTTACTCGAAGTATTTTCATATTTGGGGTTGGGCAACGTGGCGAAGAGCTTGGGAGGGGTACAAATCTAAGGATTTGGAGTTAGAGAAAGTTGACACTGTACTTTCAAAGTATTTTAAGTCGAAAAGAAAGCAAAAGACCTGGAGTCATTGGATAAAAGAGTCAGCTTCCGGTAAAGTTGATACCTGGGATCATCAGTGGTCTTATCATAATTGGAAAGAGGGTAGAGTATCGATTATGCCTTCAAAAAATTTAGTACGTAATTTAGGTTTCCGGGCTGATGGAACACATACTTTAGATCAAAATTCAAGTTTTGCAAATTTAGAAATTGAAAAATTGGTATTTCCACTTGTTCACCCAAAGACGAAAGATTTAGTTACTTTTTTTCACGAATTTGTTGAAATCTATTATTATCCATCGCGGATTCACAGAGTATTATTAAAGTTTAAAATATTTATTTTTAATTTATGTGGAAAATATAATGAAATTGATTAAACAAATTATTCGAAAATTATTGAGGCTTTTTCTCGGTGAGGTTCTCGATAAGCAGTTTCAACTTTTAGAAAAGATTGAAAATTTACATTTATCACTTGGAGAGATCCAGTCTCGCCTAGATCGATACGATAAGAGTCGATTTTTTTTAGATAGCGGTTTCAAGGTATTTTCTCAATGGAACGAAGATGGATTAATCGACCATATTATAAATAGAATTCCAGAGATTCCAAAATCTTATATCGAGTTTGGAGTGGAAGATTATTCCGAATCAAATACGCGTTATTTAATGATGAGTCGTCATTGGGATGGACTGATTATTGACGGTTCAAAAAGGAATATTGAATCTATTAAAAGACAAAATTATTTTTGGCAGAATTCTTTACGAGCTATCAATGCATTTATCACTAAAGAAAATATCAATTCTTTAATTTCTGGAAACGGATTTTCTGATGATATAGGAATTTTGAGTGTTGATATTGATGGGAATGACTATTGGGTTCTTGAGCAGATTAATGTTGTTAAACCCATTGTGATTATTACTGAGATAAATAATTTGTTTGGCTATGAAAGCAAAGTATCGGTACCGTATGATCCAAATTTTCAAAGATTTAACGCACATCATTCGGGTTTATATTACGGTGCTTCGTTAGCTGCATTTATAGAATTAACAAGCCGCAAGGGATACAAATTTATAGGATGTAATAGTATTTGCAACAATGCTTTTTTTATTCGAAATGATTATGCTGTCAGATTTAAGGAAATTTCTGCAGAGACAGCATATTCATTAAATCCAGCTCGTGAATCTAGGGATAGAAATGGAAATCTTTCCTATGTAACAGGTATTTCTAATCAAATAGAAATTATCGCAAATTTACCTATTTTTAATTTTAAAACTGGATCAGTTGAAAAAATTTGCGATGCAATTAAATGAAAGTAATCTACCTCGATTCATTCGCTGTAAGTTGTTTTAAGCTTTAAAGAACTATTAAAGATCTTAAAGTAATTACAATAGAATTTGGAAACTGGCTTAACTTAATGTTAAAAGTATTTAATCAAGATTCTCAGATAAAGAATTGGTTCTTTAGTTTATGTTTAATAGTAGGCTTTATTTTAGCTGCTCTATTGTTTACTGGATTACACAATCAACTAAATTATAATTTCATCGGGCATGAAAATTACCTTTCTCACAATTATGGGAAGCCATTTGTATCGCGAGCTTTTACAAGTTGGATAGGTCAATATATTAACATTAAGACTGATTATACTGCTGAGGAGATTGTCTATTTTCTTGAATTTATTGGCTATTTTTCTATTTTCCTATCATATTTTCAATATTCCAAGTTGTATGGAACCAAAGAGTTTGCCTTGGCTTCGACGGTTTTTTTGATGTTATTGATTCCGTGGTTTTCCTTCTTGCCTCGGTATATGCCATTATATTTTTTGTACGATACATACTCAATTTTGTTTTGCATTCTATTGCTTTATTCGATGCAAACGCGTTCGTATATTTTCTTTGCTATTCTTCTAACTGTTGCCACCTTGAATAGGGAAACCTCGATAATTTTTATAGTTTGTTATTTTCTTGTTCACTGGAAGTTCGCTTCGAAATGGAAACTATTTTTAAAGATCGGTTTTTTACTGGTTCTGTGGGGTGGAATCAAGGTTTTCTTGAACCTCTTCTTTGCAGAGAAAATAGGTGACGTATATCAGGATCAGTATTGGTCAAATTTTAAATTTTTGACTTCTACTATGTATGAAATTCAAAATCCAAGTTTTTTTGAATTATATTATCGGACCGCGTATCTTATGTTTCCAATTCTATTGGTTTCTCCTCTTTTTTTTAAAAGGAACATTAGTATACTCCCTTTGCGAATCAGGAAGACTTTACCTGTAGGTTGGTTGCTGTTGGTTATATACTTCTATACTGCAAATATATACGAGTATAGAATTTTTACGGAATTTTTACCACTGTATTCATTGCCACTAATGATCGTATTAAAAAAAAGGTTAATTTTAAATTCACGTGAAAAATAAATCCCCCAGAATATCAATTATCACCATTGTTTTGAATAATAGAGTGTTTTTGGAACACACTGTTCGAAGTGTAAATGCTCAGATTTTTGATAATTATGAATACATAATTATTGATGGTGGATCAACCGATGGAACCATTGAATTCTTGAAGAATAGTAAAGTTGGTATTGATCGTTGGGTGAGCGAGTCTGATAAAGGAATCTATGATGCGATGAATAAGGGGGCTAAGTTAGCTAAAGGAGAATGGCTCATTTTTCTCAATGCTGGCGATCGTTTTGCAAGTCCAGAGGTTTTATCAAATATTTTTAAGTCAGATCATTTGGATGCACACGATTTTATTTTTGGTAATTGGTTTACTTGTAATCTACTTAAGAGCCCAAATTATTTGATACCTGGTAAAGCAAATTATGAAAGAGGTTTCATTTTACACCAATCCGTTATATATAGGAAAAAATTACATGAAACTTACGGTTATTATCTAGTCACTCCTAAGCTTATCATCTCTGACTACATTTTCTTTCTATCAATACCAAAAAACCGTACTTTTCATTTTGACGGACCTATATCGATTAACGATAATACCGGTATATCAACGGCTCCTTGGTCATATAAGCAAAAGCTAGCAATTGATTTTGTTTTTGGAAGACTCACTGCCTTTCGAATGTTATTATTGTTTGTGAAATTTTATATCCCTAGGTTTGATAGATATATAATCAATAAATTTTCCGGAATTTTGGGAAGTGATTGAGTATAGCATTTACTAGCAATATTTGGGTTATTCTAGGATATTTTTTTGAATTTAGTTTTTCTCTTTATTACTTATTCTTCTGGCTAACGCTTGGTTGAATAAAAACTCTTTTACAAGCTACCTTCATTCTATGATGAAAGAATTTGACAGTATTTTTACCGGTTAAAAAGTGTAGGATAGGCTTCTCGTTAATTAGGTTATGAAAAATTTACATTATATTTATAGGTTTTTGATCGAAAATCTCTTTGTTTCATTATCTATTTTCTTTTTGCTAATCGTTTTTCAATCTAAAGGTGCTAATTTAGGGCTTTTTGAATTGAATCATTGGCGCTATGTTCATCTTGGTGATGCTAGTGAGAATATAAAGAATGCAATGTTTTTAGCAAAAGGTGGAAAGCTAAATGAATATGTAACTAGCAATCATATGCCAGGGTTATATCTGTATCTTTCTTTCTTTCTTTCGATGTTGCCAAAGGACTTTCTTTCAAATTCCCTGAGTAATGGCGTATTTATTTTAGTATTTTCTAGTTTTGTGACAATTTTTACAATTATTTCTTTGGCGTTTTATTCAGTTCGAATGATAATCAAGTCAGAGCGATTAATATTTTTTTTTAAAATACTCTTTTGTTTTGTTCTTTTGAATTTATTTTTAACCTTTAATTATTTTAGGGTATTGTCAGAAACATATCTACCTTTTTTGCAATTAGTTTATCTTAGCCTTTTTTTTTATTACCTAGAAGATCGAAAGAATCGGTTCGCCTATTTAATAGGAGCACTTTATTTTGTCGGGCTCTCTGTTTTTGTTGGCCTCACAAATGTTTTCACTGATTTTCTTTTTTTTACATTTTTTTCTTTTTTCCTTTTTCATAAGATTAAAGAAATTCATATTAAACATTTCATTCCTGCCATAATTTTATTAGTGTTTGTTTTCCTCAAATCTGGTAATTTAAACTTTCATTATTGGATCGTAGAAACGAATAAAGCTCAGGGTATGGGTTCCGGCCTTTCGATGCTCAAAACAATTATTAATAATTCTTGGTATGTTCCCAATAATTGGTATGATATTTATTCTTACGGACCAATTTTTGATCATCAAATAATTGTATTAATTCTGGGTTTGATTTCTATCTATCTTTATCGTGCTGAAAGGTTAGTAACTTTTTTCCTTTTTTTGTGTATTTTGGTGTTACCTCTTGACTCTTGGAGAATTCAAGAACAAGGATTTCAGCTTATTTCTCAAACTTACAAAAATGATGTAAATATGGGGATTTGTTTTTTCTTTTTGCTTTTAATCGGTAAGAAGCAGGGTTTTTTTCTTAACCGTGTTTTTGATCTTATTTCTAATAGAATCAAATTTAGAATTGATAAGAATATATTTCGAGTTGTATATTTGCTTCTTGTTTTATTATTTATAATGCGAATTTTATCCTATCTGACAAGTTTTATTGAATTTGAAAGAATTGTTTCTCCAAATCATTCTGAGTGGATTAGCAAAAATAATCTTTGTGAGCAGAAGTTTAATAAATCAAATGCAAATTGTAATTGTTTATCTATAATGCATTGGGACCAAGATTTTTTTCTCCTAAACGATGTTAAGCCTTGCAAAATGCAGTTTTCTTCCTATTCTCCACATTTAAATCTCGACGACTTTTATTATAATAACGTTAAATCTAGTTTTTTGGATCATAGCGCAGTTTTTTTGTTATATCGCAATGATCTCTATACCGATCAAAGTACTCTAAGTCCTCGTTTAGTTAATCTTTTTCTTTCTGGAGAATGTAACGTGGTTCAAGGAGATTTTTTGTTTTTGTGTAAAAGTAAGACTTCGTTATAAAGTTAAATTGTTTAAGGAAATTAGATGGGATTTACTAAGAGAATTGTGATTATTGGTGCTGGTCCTGCTGGGCTAACATCAGGTTATTTATTAGCAAAGAAAGGATTCAATGTAACCATTTTAGAAGCAGATGCGAAGTATGTAGGCGGGATTTCGCGTACTGAATCCATCAAAGGATTCTATTTTGATATAGGCGGGCATAGATTTTTTTCTAAATCAAAGGAAGTTGAAGATTTCTGGACTGAAATTTTGCCTAACGATATGTTAGATAGACCGCGCTCGTCTAGAATATATTATAATAATAAATTTTATGCATATCCGTTAAAAGCTTTTGAGGCTTTGTTTAATTTAGGTATATTTGAATCCATTCTTTGTGTATTGTCTTATCTTAAGGCCAGTATTTTCCCCGTTAATGATCCTAAGAATTTTGAGGATTGGGTGACCAATCAATTTGGAAAAAGACTCTTTTCCATATTCTTTAAAACCTACACAGAAAAGGTTTGGGGAATGGATACAAAGGATATTTCCGCAGATTGGGCAGCTCAAAGGATTAAGGGGCTGTCTTTATATTCCGCCATTTGGAATGCTATCAAGCCTAAGTCAAAGGTTAAAGATAAATCAAAGATGATCAAAACTCTGATTGATTCATTTAGATATCCAAGAAAGGGTCCTGGGATGATGTGGGAAGCTTGCGCATCTAAGATTCAAGAAATGGGTGGCGAAATTAAAATGGGAAACCTAGTCACGCAACTAGAATTAGATGGCCAATCCTGGAAAATTCATTCACAAAATAAAACAGGAAAAACTGAAGTTTTTGAAGCTGAACATGTGATTTCGTCAGCACCAATTCGAGAATTGTTTCATGCGATTAAAAAGCCAATGGTTTCACCTCAAGCGCTTAGTTCTGCAAATTCCCTTCGGTATCGGGATTTTTTGACAGTTGCCCTTGTTGTCACGGAAAAAGATATTTTTGACGATAACTGGATTTATATTCATGATCCATCGGTAAAAGTCGGAAGAATTCAAAATTTTAAGAGTTGGTCACCAGAGATGGTACCGGATCCAGCTTATAATTGTTATGGCTTGGAGTATTTTTGTTTTGAAGGTGATGGTCTTTGGTCATCTACTGATGAAGAATTGGTAAACCTAGCAAAGAAGGAAGTGGTAAAACTTGGATTAACAAAACTTGAAGACATTAAAGAGGGTTTTGTTGTTCGTCAGAAAAAAGCTTACCCAGTTTACGATGATGTTTACCAAGATCATATAGATGTATTAAAGGCAGAAATTCAAGGTAAGTTTCATAATCTTCATCTAGTGGGAAGGAATGGAATGCATAAATACAATAATCAGGATCATGCAATGATGACTGCAATGCTAACTGTAGAAAACATAGTAGCAGATAGAACTGTATTTGATGTATGGAATGTGAATCAGGATGCAGAGTATCACGAAAGTGGGGAAATAGGAAGAGAGAATATCGAAGAAAGATTAGTCCCTTTAAAAGTTTAATCCGCTATGATTTGGAGATTAAATCAATATTTTCTAAACGATAATATTGGTTAGTTTCCAGAAGCACTTCGAGTTCGTTGGTTAAATCTTTTGTAATTAATTCTTTCACTAGGTCGCGTTTTAAAAATGGAAATGCATAGTTTTTGATAATTTTATCCCAATATATGTGCGTAGGGTTAATATAGTAGCTTGGATTAATATTTGGATTTAGGTTCTTATATTCTATATAAGAACCAACTTTAAATCCATTAGAAACCCAGTATTTTGTTCCACCGACTTCGTATGCAAGGATTAGTAGTTTTTTAAACCGTGTGGGATAATAACAGAGACTGTCCCAAAATCTTTTGAATGATTCTGATCTGACTACTGAGCTTTCGAATACCAAAAAATAACTCATGATATGATGTTCAAATTCATAGGAATCGGTTAAACCCCAAACATCAAAATCTGTAGTTTGAAACTTTTCGAAAATTGGTCTTAATGAATGTATTGGCCCATAAATACTGTCGTTTGTTACGACGATTTGATTGTATTCCTCCCAGCCTTTTGTTTCTTGTAATCCGACCTTCCAGGAACCAAAATCATATCCAATATTTTGCCGCCAAATGTAATGTTTTATATACGGCTTGATTGATTCAATTTCTTGCGGAAGTGAGATAGGGGATGTATCTACCAATACGATATCGGAACCAAGTTCGTAGAGATTTTTTAGATAGAATTTCAGGTTTTTGGTTACTTTGCCTTTTATGTTAAAGGTAGAAAATAATACCAACCGTTCATTTTGTTTTTCGTGGAAATTTTCGTTGATGAATATCTCTGGATTTTCTTGTAAAAATAAAGTTTTGAATAGATTGAAGCGATGTATTCGGAATATTATTTTTAATAGAAATTCCTTAAACAAAATTTTGGTTTTTTTCTTCTCTAGCTTTATCATTGGATATTCAGTTCTTTCGTCTTTTATTGAAAATGATTAACCAAACTTATGTAAAGTGTTTTGTGTAAATTAAGAAAAATAAATTGAAAATGGGATGCTGAACTTATTATAGTTCAAATAATACTTTATGGATTTTTCAAAATATTCTGCTGTTATCGTTGGATCGGGTTTTTTTGGTTCCGTCATTGCCGAAAGAGTTGCTTCTGAATTAAAAAAACCTGTTTTAGTTATCGAAAAAAGAAGTCATATCGGTGGGAACTGTTACTCTGAAATTGATCCAGAAACCGGCATTGAGTTTCATACGTATGGAACTCATATCTTCCATACATCAAACCAAAAAGTATGGGATTATATCCAAAAGTTTACTGAGTTTAATAATTATTATCATCAAGTTCTTACTACTTTTAAAAATAAAGTCTACCAAATGCCGATTAATTTGGAAACAATCAATCAATATTATGGATTAAACTTAAAACCTTTCGAAGTAGATGGTTTTTTGGAAAAAGAAAAAGCAAAAGATAAATTTGATCATCCCCCGGCAAATTTTGAAGAAAAAGCAATTTCTTTGATTGGGCGTCCTTTGTATGAGGCTTTTATAAAAGGATATACAAAAAAACAATGGAATAAAGATCCAAAAGATTTACCGGAATTTATATTAAATAGACTACCAATTAGAAAGAACTATAATGAGAGCTATTATTATAGTCGTTGGCAAGGGATTCCTAAAGACGGTTATGGGAAAATTTTTGAAAAAATGTTATCTAATCCTCTAATCACTACCGTTTTGAATACTAATTTTTTTGATATTAAAGATCAGATCCCAACAGATAAAATCTTAATCTATAGTGGTCCAATTGATCAATACTTTGATTATAAGTTTGGCAAACTAGAATATAGAACCCTTCGTTTTGAAAAAGAGTCACATCCTTATGATGACTTTCAGGGAACTTCTGTTATGAATTATGCGGAAGAGACTGTTCCATTTACTAGAATTCATGAGCCAAGGCATCTACATCCAGAACGCACTTATGGAAATTCGACATTAACAATTAAGGAATTTTCATCACTGGATGATGGATCAAATCCATATTATCCTATCAATGACAAAAAGAACACGGAGTTGGTGAAGGATTATCGGAAAGAGGCTGAAGGGCTAAACAATGTATTTATTAGCGGCAGACTCGGCGATTATAAATACTTCGACATGCATGAAACAATTGATGCAGCTCTGACACTTTTTGAAAACAAAATTTCACCAAGACTTAAGTAGAGAAAAACTTTTTCCAACAAAACTTTGTTAGTTCAAGGAACATTACAAGCCTTCCTTTGATGATTTGGAAAATGTTTCGTTTTGTTCCCCCGAGTCCTCTTAAGGTAAATGTATTTTGGTGTCGGCGGTAATATATAAATGGTTTTTCGATTAAAGTGACTTTTCCTGTTAACTCTGCGACAAGGCCAAGCCATAAGTCCTGGCCAATTTCTTTGGTTTTGGGGAAGGGAAGTGCATTATCTAAGACTTTCCTTCTGAATGCCATACAGGAACCATAATAAGAACTTTTAATTACGTTTTTTAGTATGCCCTTTTTAGATCCAAAGACTTTAAAAAAAGAAGGTTCTGTTACATTTAAATTTTCGTCGGTAACTATAGAATCATGTAAAACCAAGTCAAATGTTTGTAGAAATTGGTTAACAGTTTCTACTTTCTTTTCAAGCCATATATCATCTTGATCAGATAAGTAGATGAAATCACCCGAGGCCTTGGTTAAGGCATTTTGAAAGTTTTGGATTGGGTCTCTAAATGTTTGATACAAGAAGAGTTTGATCCTTGGATCGTTAGCTGCAAACTCTTGCAATATTTTGACAGTACCATCTGTTGAAGAATCATCCGATACGATAATTTCATCATTTTCAGAAAGTTGTGTGAGAATTGAGTTTAGTTGTTCTGTAATATACTTTTCACCGTTATAAGTTGCCATACACACAGAAATTTTCGGTCCCATAAATATAACATCCATTCTATTTCTGTTTCGTAATCTGAATACCAAATATTGTTAACTTTTTATTCTACATTCTCTTCTGTTTTCTTCTATTGACATCTCACTCTAAGGAAAAGATTCTGTCCGAAACGTTCGTAAAAGGACGGATATTGAACATTAAATATGAAAACTCAAGTTTTTCCAATTTCTGGGCCGGTATTAATTTTTCCAACGGTTCATGGAGATGATCGTGGTTTTTTCTTGGAATCATTTAAGGCTTCGCAATACGCAGAGTTTGGTATTCCGAGTTTATTCAAACAGGATAATCATTCAAAATCTAATAAAAATGTTTTAAGAGGTTTGCATTTTCAAGCACCCTCTATGGACCAAGGTAAGTTGGTGCGAGTGGTTCGAGGTTCAGTATTAGATGTTGCTGTGGACATAAGGAAAAGTTCGAAGACTTATGGACAACATGTTGCTGTGACCTTAACTGAAAAAAATCACGAAATTTTTTGGGTTCCTTCTGGTTTTGCTCATGGTTTTCTCGTTTTAGAAGATAATACTGAATTTTTATATAAAGTTACGAATGAATACTCAAAAGAATCAGAGGGTGGAATTTTGTTTAACGATCCATCCCTTGGTATTGATTGGGGTATCAATTCAGAAACTTGTATTTTGTCGGATAAGGATAGAATATTACCATTGTTGAAAGACTTTGTTAGTCCGTTTGTCTGAATTGACTATCAAAATTCGGATTTATAAAAGCCCAATTTTTATCTTCAGCAGAATTCCTATATAAAGGATTATAAATATTTTTAAGTATGAAACAAAGAAAAATTTTAGTTACCGGTGGCGCTGGTTTTATCGGTTCCAATTTTGTGCATACGATTCTTGAGGCGAATCAAGATGTGACTGTCACAGTTGTTGATAAGTTAACTTATGCTGGAAACTTAAAGAATTTAGATAAGTGGAAAGGGGATCCTCGATTTGAATTTATAAAACTCGATATAACTGATAAGTCTGAAGTATTTTCAAAATTACAAAATATCGAAGTGAATGAGATTGCACATTTTGCTGCAGAGTCACACGTCGATCGGTCCATATTAGGTCCTGAAGAATTTGTAAAAACAAATTTGATGGGTAGCTTTTATATGTTAGAACTTGCAAGAAAACTATATTCGCAAAATGGGTTAAGGGTCTTTCTTCATGTTTCTACCGATGAGGTATTTGGATCTTTAGGTGAAGATGGAGCCTTCACAGAAAAAACTCCTTATGCTCCCAATTCGCCATATTCTGCTTCGAAAGCCGGGTCTGATCATTTAGTTCGTGCCTATTTTCATACTTACGGATTACCAGTAATTACCACAAACTGTTCTAATAATTATGGACCTTTTCATTTTCCGGAAAAACTAATTCCATTGATGATACTCAATTGTCTTCAAGGTAAACCTTTACCCGTTTATGGAACCGGAGAAAATATTCGAGATTGGTTATTTGTAAAAGATCATTGTCTAGCAATTGATTTGGTTATGCGAGATGGTAAGTTTGGAGAAACTTACAATATTGGAACAAGGAACGAAAAAAATAATTTAGATATCGTTCACAAGATTTGTGAGTTAATGGATGAAAAAAATCCAAAGGGTGCACCTCATAAAAAGCTAATTCAATTTGTAAAAGATCGTCCTGGTCATGATTTTCGTTATGCGATTGACCCTTCCAAAATCGAAAATGAACTAGGTTGGAAACCAAAATACAAATTCGAAGAGGCTATTGAACAAACCGTTGACTGGTTTTTGGAAAACAGGTCTTGGTGGGAAGAAATTCTTTCTGGAGAATATAACAAATATTATGAATCACAGTATAAGGAATTAAAATCCTAATGAAAGGAATTATTTTGGCCGGAGGTTCCGGGACTCGTCTCTATCCGGTAACAAAGGTTGTGAGTAAACAACTTTTGCCAATATATGACAAACCAATGATTTATTATCCGTTGAGTACGCTTATGCTGGCTGGAATAAAAGAAATTTTAATCATTTCAACACCAGAATCAACACCTCTATTTAAAGAGATGTTAGGTGATGGATCTCAGTGGGGAATTTCGCTTACATTTGAAGTACAGCCTTCACCTGATGGATTAGCACAAGCTTTTTTAATTGGAGAGAAATTTCTGAATGGAGGCGAACCTGCTGCTCTCATTCTTGGAGATAATATTTTTTTTGGGCATGGAATGGAAGATCAGCTAAATGCTGCTGTTCATAAAAAAAATGGTGCAACGGTATTCGCATATCATGTTAATGATCCTGAACGGTATGGAGTTGTTGAGTTTGATAAAGATAGAAAAGCAGTTTCTATTGAAGAAAAGCCTGCTAAACCTAAAAGTAGTTATGCTGTCACTGGCCTTTATTTTTATGATGCGAATGTAGTTGAATACGCAAAGCAAGTAAAACCCTCCAAAAGAGGTGAGCTAGAAATCACAGATTTAAATAAGATATACTTAGAAAAAGGGATCTTAGACGTTCAGCTGATGGGAAGAGGTTACGCATGGCTTGATACTGGAACTCATGAATCTCTTTTAGAGGCATCCACTTTCGTAGAAACAGTTGAAAGGCGCCAAGGTTTAAAGATTGCTTGCCCTGAAGAAATTGCCTACCGTAAAGGATATATATCCAGAGGTGAGTTGGAAAAACTAGCTGAACCACTCAAGAAAAATGGGTACGGGCAGTATTTGATTCGAATCCTAAATGAAACAATTTATTAGTATTTGAGATATACCATATGAAAAGAATTCTTGTTACTGGTTCGACTGGTCAATTGGGTAATGAACTTAGCCTGCTTTCTCTGGCAGAAACAGAATACAGTTTCGAATTTGTAGATCGATCAGTTTTAGATTTATCGTCGGAAACGAGCATTCAAAATTTTTTTTCTAAAACTCTTTTCCCTGATTTATTTGCTATTATTAATGGTGCTGCTTATACGGCTGTCGATTTGGCTGAAAAAGATGAGCTGAATGCGCGGTTCGTCAATGTTGAAGCTCCGAAGAAGTTGGCAAGTTATGCTAAATCCGTAGGTGCAAAATTCGTTCATGTTTCAACTGATTTTGTTTTCGACGGTAATCATTCTAGGCCTTATCAGGAAGCTGATTTCAAAAATCCAATATCTGTCTATGGTAAAACAAAATCCTTAGGTGAGGACGAGATTCTGGATATGAATCCTGATTCTATCATTATTCGGACTTCATGGGTTTATTCTAAATTTGGAAAAAACTTCTTTAATACGATTCACCGATTGGCTAAAGAAAGAGAAAACCTTAAAGTGATTGATGATCAAATTGGAACACCAACCTGGGCAGGTGACTTAGCAAAGGTTTGTTTACTTGCAGCAAACTCTAAACAATCTGGGATATTTCATTTTTCAAACGAAGGAATAGCAAGTTGGTATGACTTTGCCTATGAGATCGTGAATAAATTTGGTTATAATTGTCATGTTATACCTATTGCGACAGAGGACTATCCAACAGATGCAAGGCGTCCTTCTTATAGTGTTTTAAGTAAAAAGAAGTTTAGAGAAAATTTTAATTTTATGAATGTCCACTGGAGAGAAAGGTTACATCAATTAGTGGAAGAGGTCAAGAAGGGTAGTTAGTTTTTAACTAAATTAAATTAGGTCCTAGATACTCTTTTCCCTTTTATCTTGTATTTTTCTTTAAATAATAATAATCCCTTTAAAGTGTAGTTAATTTTATGCCCAAAGTTTCTGTTATCATGCCTGCTTATAATGCAGTTCCTTATCTAGAGGAATCTGTGAATTCACTAAAAAGACAAAATTATAAGGATTGGGAATTGCTTCTTGTCGATGACTGTTCCAAAGACGATACTGCGAAGTTAGCTGCAGAAATCGCTGCTTCGGACTCGCGGATACAGTTTATTGCTAAAGAGAAGAATTCTGGATCAGCAGACACTAGAAATACTGGAATTCAGTTAGCAAAGGGTGAGTTTATTGCTTTTTTGGATGCGGATGATTTATGGGAACCTAATTTTTTAGAAGTTATGATCCCCTTTATGGAAAAAAATCATTCTGCTTTTTCCTTTGCTTCCTACCGAATCATTGATGAAAATGGATTTGAGTTTTGTGAACCTTTTTTGGTAAAATCAGAGAAATATTCTTACCGGAATTTGTTACATTACAATCGAGTGGGTTTACTCACTGCGATTTACCATGTACCAAGCGTGGGAAAGAAATATTTTGACCCAAGTTTGAAAAGTTTGCGAGATGATTATGCACTTTGGCTTGATATACTTAGAGATGGGAAACTTGCTTACGCTAGTTCTGAAATTTTGGCTCGGTACCGAGTCAGGCGAGGGGCAGCGACATCTAACAAGAAAAAAGTGATGTTAGCACATTTTAGAATGTTAAAAAACCGTGAAAAATTACCTACATTTTATGCCTTATTTCTTACCATCATTCATGGGTTTATGGGTCTCCGGAAGTATAGAAATAAATAGCCATAGGTGATATCAAGGATTTCCTTTTACCGCTTGACTTTCATTTATCAGTATAATTCCTAGATACTAACTATGGTCGCTAGACGTAATCTCATAAGTTCAGAGAAGACAAATAAAACTTCCCTAATCATTCCTATTTATAACGAGTCCTCCCATTTGGAGGAGTTTTTAGCAAAGGTTGATTCTCTTCAATTACCAACCAAAAAGGAACTTGTGTTTATCGATGATGCCTCTCGAGATAATTCTTTAGAAATTCTAAAGAGATTTCGTTTTCGTTCTGAGTATAAAATCCTAATTCAAGAAAAGAACCAAGGGAAGGGAGCTGCTCTCCATAGAGGGATTGCCGGGGCAACAGGAAATATCATCATTGTGCAAGATGCTGATTTTGAATACGATATGGACGAAATTCATATGTTGATTGAGCCGATCGCTAAAGGAAAAGCGGATGTTGTGTTCGGTTCCCGATTTAAAAAAGACGGTCGCCAGGTTCATAGGACCTTTCATTACTTGATCAATCGAATCCTCACAATTCTTTCTAATTTTTTAAGTGGGCTTTATCTGACTGATATGGAAACCTGTTATAAAGCATTTAAAGCTGAGATAGTACAGAATATTAATTTGGAATCAAAAAGATTTGGTTTTGAACCTGAGATTACTGCAAAATTAGCTCGGCTTAAAATTAGAGTGCAAGAGTTTCCCATTTCTTATTATCCAAGAAATTATTTAGAAGGAAAAAAAATTACGTGGAAAGACGGAGTTGCAGCTTTACGTCATATTTTGTACTTCAATCTTTTCGTGAGTAAAAAGAGTTTCTTTCATAACTCTATGCCAGAGAAATACATTCCAAAAACTGCCAACTGGCTTTAAAATGCATCGATTTTCTCTTCTCCTATTTGATTTCTTTTTCTTTTTTGTACTGCTAAGTCTTTTTTTTGGAGAAACGAACCAAAAGTTTTTTAGAAATGATGCTATAGGTCTCGGACTTTTTGTTTTTGCTTTGTATTTCTTTTGGAATGTAAGAAAAAAGAAATATTCTTTTGTCTCATTCTTTCATCTCCTCTTTGTCATACTACTATCCAATTTTGTATTTTTTAAATTGGCGGAATATGATCCGATCCAACTTTTACCGGAGAAACTTGCCATTAAGTTGACCATGTTTTTTTGGGCAATTGTTCTGCTTTATACCCATTTTAAATATCCAGAAAAAGAATTTCTTACTTTCGGAAGTGTTTTAGCCGTACTTCCTTGTTTTGTAACTTCGAATTTTATGAGTTATCCGGTTATCCCAATTGGGTTTGCACTGGCTCTAATTGTTCGGCACCAAGAGTCTGTTTTTGAAAGGTTCACCTGGTTTCTATTTCTTTCTACCTTTGTTTTTATTTATTGGATCATTAGAGACTGGTATGATGATTTTGCTTTGATTCGTGTTCTTTTGTTATTTGAAGTTTTGCTTTTTATTTCTTTTGCGAGAAATTGGAAAGATAAAATGAAACAAGTAATTGTTGATGGTCTTCTTTTGGTTTTTCTCATTAATGCTTTGATTCTTGTAATCAAAATGTTGTTAGAGCCTAATTTTAAACTTAATAATTATCGTGAGGATCTATTTTTAATTCCTGTTAGCCTTATTGGATCAAATTCGTTTTTAGTTCTGGGGCTTGCGGTGTATTCAATGAGTTCCAGTAGTCGCATCAAAAATCTATTCTATTTGGGAGTGATTGGTTTTGCTTCCCTTTTGCTGATGATTTCTGTTTCAAGAATATCTATTGTATCAGTAGGTCTTTTTGCATTTACCATCGTTTTGAATCAAAGATCAAATTTTGTAAGGAAAATTTTATGGATTTCGTCGATTCCACTAATTATAATATATCTTTCATTTCTGATATATTCTGAAAAAACTCTCTTCGATTTAGGTACAATTGGAATTCGATTTTCAATTTGGAAACTGCACTTTTTTTCTACAATTACCAATGCACCGCTCCTTGGACTCGGTTTTAATCCAGAAAAGATTATTCCTTTTTTGGAAGTTAGATATTTGTCTTTTGTTGATTTTAATTTTGTAAAAGAATACATGATTCATTTTCATACTTTCCCGTTAGCGCATAATTTGTATTTTCAAATGTTAAGTTCTATTGGCATCATTGGTGTTTTAATTTTTCTTTGTTTCCTTGTTTTTTTTATTGTTCAGTTTGTTAAAAAATATTCTGATTATTTGCCAAAAGATAGATTGTTATTTCTTATTCTATTGATTTGGTTAATCCACGAAATTCTAGATTTCAGTAGTTTAGAAATAGCGAATGTCTTTTTTTTGGCTATGCTTTTCGTCAGTGCGAGTAAGTTGATTAAGGTTGAACAGGTTACTGAGACGCCAATTGGAAATCCTTTAACAAAAGCATTTTTGTTTTTTTCGTTTCTCCTTCTTCTTTTGTTTTCTTTACGTTTTAGCTTTGTTGAACAATCCATTTTTCGATTTCATAAAGATGTTCAACTCTCTACCTTTTACGAATTTCAGGCGAAAGACAATCCTAATAGTAGAAAACATGAAGGGAGAAATTTTGATTTAATAAAGAATTGGAAAGTTCAGTTTTTGGGTGAGCGATATTTTTTTCTAGAACTAGCTTTGGCCAATGGGACAAATGCGGAGCCTAGTTTGCTTACGCAATGTTTTGAAACTATGCCTCGTCAGGAGCTTTGTTTTGCTAATTTAATGGCTTATGCTCTTAAACAAAAAAATATGGATAACGAGATTTTACTAAGTCGTTATTTACTATCTGCAAAAGATCCTTTCGGAATTTATACTCGGGACTTTTTATGAAAAAGAAGAAATCTGTTACTTTTGTTATTCCTTGTTTGAATGAGGAAAAAACATTACCTTTTGTTTTAAAAAAGCTTGTAAATGTTCAGAAGGAATATAAGGCTTTATATGAAATCGAGATACTAGTTTCAGACAATGGAAGTAAAGATAAATCCGTAAGTATTGCAAAGAAATTTGGCGCAAATGTTGCTTCCGCTACTGAAAAGGGTTATGGGTCTGCACTTGATACAGGTATCCGAAAAGCGAAAGGTGAAATCATTGTGTTTGCTGATGCCGATGATACATATGATTTTTTGGAATCACCAGCGCTTATTGCGAAATTAATTGAAACCGATTCTGATATGGTGATTGGATCGCGTCTTGATGGAAAAATACACGATGGCGCTATGCCATTTTTACACCGATACTTAGGAACTCCCGTAATCAACTGGATTATAAATTTACTTTATGCCAAGAAAACAAAGATTCGAGATTCTAATTCTGGATTCAGATGTTTCAAAAAAGAAAGTTATCTAAAGTGGAATGTGAAAAGTAAAGGTATGGAATTTGCTTCGGAGCTTTTGATTAAAGCTTTAATCAATGAATCTTCTATGTATCATGTTCCTGTTTCATTATATCCTGATAAAGCAGGTAGAATTCCTCATCTTCGTACTTGGCGTGATGGTATGAGGCATTTATTAAGGATTCTATTTTATGGTTCACATTTATTTGAAAGAACAGGACTTTTTATTTTTCTTTTGGCTTGGTCACAACTTTTTGTTTCCGTTTTTGTTGGAAAAGTGATCACACTTTTTGGAGCAAATTTCTACGGACTTCATTCTATGGTATTGTTTTCCTTTCTCTCGGTTCTTGGTTTAAATTTATGGGGAACCGGTTTACTCATTGCAACGAAACAGGCAAAAATATCTAAAACATATGAGCGTATACTTGCTCTAGAAGAAGACAAATTATTTTTCAGTTTAATGGGTGGGTTTTTAATCATAATCATTAGTTTGGTATGGTTATTTATTCGGTGGCAATCAGGCGGTTTTGTTTTTATCAACCTGGAACGTGAGTTGATATTCGCATCGTCTTTGAGTTTAACATTACTCGTATTTTCGTTATTTGCTGTAACTGCGCATATTATAAAAAGAGACTAAGTATGAGCTTCTCCCGCAGGCTTGGTATTTATTTTTTAATTGTTTTGATTCCTGTTTTTTATCGATGGAAGTGGAATGATAGTTCTGTTTTTGTTTCGAGTGATCCTGAAATAAAGTATTATCAAGTCATAAATAGCCTTGAAGGTGGTTCTGCAGAAGAGTGTTACTTCCCTGCGAAAGATTTAGGATTTGATATTTCTATGATTCCGTTTGGATATCCTTGGGCATTTATCCTAAAAAATGGAAATTGTGTATTTCAATATCCAACTTTGTTCGTTTGGATTCAAAAGATAATTCTAACGATAGTTTCAAAGAAATGGATAACCTATATTCCGATTCTTTTTTTCTTTTTGAATTTTTGCCTTCTTGATCTGATATTAGGAAAGTTTTTAAGTAATCGATTTTGGATTCTTCTTTCCTCAATTTTGATTCATTCATTAACGCCTATATTTCTTTCTTCTCTTGATTATTCTGAATTAACATTAACTAATTTCTTTTTTCTTGCTGCGATATTTTCATTTATAGAGTTTAAAGAAACTCAACATTTTCGTTATGGAATTCTTCTTGCGGTTGCAATCACCTTTAATTTTCAACTTAGGCCAGAATCCTCGATTGCATTAATTATCTTTTTAGGATTAGCATTTATCCTTGGAAAAAACTATCTGAAACTGACAAGGAGTTTAGTTCCGTATATTCTACTTTGTATTGGTCTACAGGTTTTCTTTTTCATTTGGAATTACGATGTTTATGGCCACTTTCTGGGAATGAGAGGTTTAAATACTGTTTCTGATATTGAATCAGGAAATATGAACCGACACCTTTTTGCAGAATGGATGGCTGACTTATGGGGTAGTGATTTTAAAATAGGTATTTTTAAAGGTTATCCTATACTTGGTTTCGGTATTTTTGTAATTTGGCGGGAAAGAAGGCCAGAAGTTTTGCAATTTTTATTAGCTGGTATTTTCTTTATTTTTTTACTTCCCATCATTTCTCCTTACCGTGCGGGTGTTGATATATTTGGAATGAGATATTATGAAAGTGGCCTTTATCTCTTAATGATTGGATTTGTTTTGTCTTTAGAAAAATTAGATTCCAAATTATATTATTTCATATTACTTCCTTTTTTGTATTTCTCATATAAATCAGATCTCAGAGCAATCAAACAGTGGTCATCTTCTGCTAAGTTATACCATGAAGTTATGTCAGAGATTGATTCATTAAAACCTGATTTAATTGTGCAGCGAGGTTTATCCTTATCCTATTTGATTGGAAATAGTTACACAAAGTATCCTCAAGTAACAATTTATTCAAATGATGATTGGAAAACCGTAGAATCAGTTTTAGAAAGCCAGGAAAAACGAATTTTATATTTATTCTGGGAAGGGAACCATTTAGTAAATGCGGAGTTCCCTGTTGAAATTTGGAAAAAAAAGTTTGATATCAATTTTGAACTACAACCAATTCAATATAAAATTCAATCGGAACATTCTTTGGCACATTTTAAAGGTCTTCTTTTGGAAAAGAACAAATGAATAAAGTCCTCTATTGGATTGAAAGATCTTTGGAAACATTCACTAATAAAAATTTTATTATTTTTGTTTTAGTTTTTTTTATTGGATATTTGTTTTATAAGAGGGTAGGTTGGGATAGTGGTTTAAGTCCTCTGATTCAATCTGATTCTCAGATTAAGCTCTATCAAACTATCGAATATAAGGTAAATGGTCTAGGTTCTCATCAGTGTTATTCCAAATACAAAGAGTTTGATGAAAATTACAGATTTTATCCCTTTCGCTATCCGTGGACTTACTTTACAGAAAAAGAGAATGGAGAGAAGGATTGTGTATTTCAATATCCTAGTTTTTTTTCTCAGTCTTTTTCTCTCCTTCCGATTCCATATAGATTTTTTAATGGGGTGATTCTTCTTCTCTATTTGATTCTGAGTTTTTCAGTTATTCTTTGTTTATTTTATGTTTTTGGAATTCAAGAAACGAAAATATTAGGTTTAGGTGGCATTTTATACTTAGTTGGTTACGGAATTTCCAGTGCGATTGAATTTTCGGAAAGCATTCCTTCGCAGCTATTACTGCTTTCTTTCTTTTATGCTGTTTTCCTGTTAGAGAGAAACGAAAAGCTTACCACACCGCTTTTATTTTTCTTTGGACTTTTTGGAGGAGTTTCGGTTTTTCTTCGCTCTGAATCAATATTTTTTATCGGAGTCTTAGGAGTATTTGTTTTCTTTCGTAATAGAACGTCCTTATTTGTTTTCTTAAAAAAATATCTTCCATTGGTTTTTGGCTTGGTCTTCGCCCTGATTCTCTTTGGATTCTATAACTATTTTGAGTTTCAAGAAATCTTTGGGGTTCGTAGCCGTGTTAGCTTTGATGATTTTTCAAGATTGAATTTAAGCCATCGTTTCCATTTGGTTTCAGAGTTCTTTTTTGGAAATACCGATCGTATCGGTTTTGTATTTTATTGTTTCCCTCTGATTCTTTTGGTCTTCTATTCGATTCTTAAGTTAAAATTAACATATCTGCAGAAGTTAATTTTATATGTGAATCTTGTGTCTTTTTTCCTTGTCGTGCTGTTAAGTCCATATTCATCAGGTGGATTGTATTTAGGATTACGTTTTACTGAATTCTCATATCTTCTTTTTTGTATCTTTGGGATATCCTTACTTGGAGGGACTATCCAAAGAACGGATAAGAGTATAGTAATGCTACTGATTCTGTTACAGGTTGGGTTTGGATTTTACCACGTTAGAAGAAACTTTAAAACTATCGATTATGTTAAGAGATATCATGATATTTTCCAATCCAAATTGGATAATCTTCCTGATGCACCCGTTGTCCATTTAAGTACATTCGATTTATTACTAGTTTCCGATTCTTTTTTAAAGAAACCACATTGGATTACAAATTCTCAAAAAGAGTTTAGTGCGTTAGAATTAAAATTTTTAAATGCTGGAATTAATAAGTTCCAAGTTTTTTTCTATAACTTTAAGCCACCTAAAGATGATAATTCTACGGAAGAATTTTATAATGAATGGATCAATACCAAGTTTGAGATAAAATCAAAATATTACAAAAAAGTATCTGATGAAGTCATTGCTGGTTTTCGGTTTATGGTTTGGGAAAAAGAATAGTTTTTAGTGATTATTTATAATAGATATCACAACCAGCTAGTGGTGTTTCTTTTTTAGGGTAATTTTCCTTTACCAAAATTTGAAGAGGATGCACAAAGTCTTGGTTCAAAGTTAAATCTTGATCAGCCTTTTCAAGTTGTGTTTGGTGACACCATTGGATGAAGTCCACACCTTTGATTTCCCTAAAAACTTTTTTTACATCAACATCAAAATTTTTTGAAAACAACGGGTCAATATAATTAACTGGTTGTACGTATTCTGTGGGGCTCAGTTGATTTAAAAAGATATAAGTGGCATGAACACCACTCGCCACAAACACTGTCCCTCCACCTAATTTTTGAATGTTTTCTGCGATGATACGGCTATGGTCTGGAATATGAGATAAATCTTTTTTCCATCGATTGCTGACTGAGTTCCAAGAATATAAAACTAAAAACAAAGCGAATATGGATAATTGCCATGAAACTTTTCTTGCGGGTGTTGCTAAAATGGCAAGGGGTGGTACGAGCGCTAGAAAGTAATGTTGGAAGTAATAACCAGTATAACTGGCTCCGAGTAAAGCTGTCAGTGTCAAAGCAACAAGAACGATTTTGTAAGAAGTAAACTTTCTGTCAGAAAGTAGGGTAACGAATCCGAGAAAAAATAACGGCCAAAATAAACTGATTAGCGTACCAAAAGGGAATCCAATCGTTTCGTTTGTTTGGTGTTTTGAGGAAACAGTTAGTAGCGCATCGAAAAATTCTTGTGAATGGCCAAGGAAATAGTATATCAAAATGCTGGTACCAATCGGGATCACAAAGGTGCTCATCTCTAAGCAAATTCGTAAAAACGAAGTGGATTCTGATCTTTTCCAAAGGGCATATAAGCCTAGGAACACAACATCAAAGAAAATAATATATTTAATGAGAAAGGCGATACCCAATAAGAAAAAAGAAATGGATATAGAATTTTTTCTGAAGAAGAACGAAATGCCCAGCCATTCATAAAATAAGAAGTAAATTTCAGAATTTGCTGAAAGCCCTGAAGACAATCTAGAAAAAAAATATAAAACCAAAGTTCCGCAAAATAATCTTTGGATCCAGGATTGGTTTTTCACAAAAGAGGAAACCACCATTGCCAAACCGAGCAAGTGCAAAAAAGAAGTCCAACGGAGGACTTCCGTATGATAAGGCAAAACTAATAAGGAAATTGCGTGAATTAAATAGATTCCAATTGGTTTTATATCCCAGAGGTCTACATATGGGATTTTTCCTAGCAGAATGCCTTTTCCCATAATAAAATATGTAATTTCATCCCAGTCCAAAACAGAGACAGAAAAAGTAAAATAGCGGAATGCGTAACCAAAAAGGGCAAGAACAATCCCGAGACTCAGGATCTGCGGAATTTTAAGTTCTCGATTTTCGAAAAAATTGATGAATAAAACAAAAGTAGACCGGAGTAAATTTACAATTTTAGATTTCACTTATGATCCCAAGTATAGGTATTTTTCGAACTTATCTTAAGTCTAGTGAATTTCAATTTTTGGTTTATTTCTTTTTCATTTGCATTTATGTTATCGATTCATACAGTTTGTTTTTTTTAAGTTTGGGTGGAAAGGTAGGTTGGAAAGATCTATTGCTTTTGTAAAGTTATCTTGGTAGTAGCAACTATTCCATAGTGAAACAATTTCTTTTTGACTTGCCCCAAAATACTGAACATACAAGGAAAATAATAAACAAAGTGTTATCATGAATTGAAGAACGTGACTTTTCCAAATGGTGATCGGAATTAGGGAAAAAGCCAGAATCGAAAAAATATTGATGTCTGTTAAAAATCTCGCACCATATGAATGGCCTCCTTCCCAATATACATATTTGGCATAAAATAGAACTAAGAGTAATTCTGGTATAATAAGAGATAAAAACAATGCTTTCTTTGTGATTTTTGAAAACAGAAGAAATGGGAAAACTAAAAAAGGAGAAAAAATATAATATCCAAATCCTGGACTTACTGTTAATCCCAAGAACCCTTTCCAAAAAGAATTTGAAAATAGATCGCTGTAACCTACTAATGAATATGCTAATCTATGTAACGAATACCCTCCCAAGTAATGGGCATAGTTAGAGTCATTTACCCAACCTAAGAAAATTCCTGTGAGTAAAAAAGATAGAACTCCACCAAGAGCGAACCATTTGTAATTTCGAATGTCTTTCAAAATCATTAAAGCAGGGAAGGATAATAAGAAAATTGAACTTGGCCTTGAGTAAATCAAAATTGCTGCAAAACATCCAATTAAGAAAAAACGCAGGTAATTGTATCCAGAGGAAAATAATAAATATAGGATGGCTGCTATTAATAATTCTATGACTGTATGTTGCCAAAGTCCTTGAGACGAATTAGAAAAATGTGATGTACATAAAGCATAAATGAATACATAAACAAATGCAGCCCGTCTCGTGTTGGAAAATGGCTTAGAAGAAAGAATTAAATATAGTAGGTAAGCCGTTATTGTCGCAAGGAGAGCCGCCGTGAATTTTTCCAGACGAATCAACGTTGGTAAGACCTTTAAAAGCGAACTAGAATCATTAAGATCCATCGGTTGGATTAATGGATGGATCAAAGACAATACTTTAAATACGGAAAAATTAATAAAGCCAGGCGTCCAAGGGTAGGTCGGTAAAATCTCTTTTGTCCCTGGTACTAAGTAGTATGGTAAAACTAAAAAATAGGAACCCACCGTATGAGGGAGACTTGTCATTTGTCCCTGAAGAGAAACTAAATCTTCTTTTGTGATGATCTGTGGATTCGTTTTATCCAAGAGAAATTCAAATCTAAAATCGAAAACAGGATCAAACCAGAGCGGCAAAAAACGTGCGGGGATTAAATCCGAAGACGGAACTGGATTTGAGAAAGAGAAATAAAATAAAAAAAGAGAAACGAAGGCAAGGTCAGTTCTGGTTTTTTGTGCCAACACAAAATAAATTAACAGCCCCAAGGTGGCAAACCTGATTAGTTTTGTAGAAATTAGAAAACTTCCAGTGTATAGATAGAAAAAGGAAATAAAAACAAAGGCAAACGTGACCAAAATGGATAGGTAGGGTTCTGCTTTTTTTATGGTTGTTTGTAAAGATAACATCTGAAACTATCCCAGGTTAGGTTTTGAGTCCTTTTTTGCTATTCTTTTTGATTAGTCTATATTTTTTTTCCGAAATAAACCTTTAGCAAAACAAATATAAGTTTTTGAATACACAATTTTGATACCAGGTATGGAGTATGTCTATAAATGAAATTTGATGATCTAAAAAGTCTTTTTACCAAGAGTAATGTTCTGAATTTGAATAAACCAGAAGTCCAAATCATTGGTTTATTTCTGACCTTTGTGTCGCTTTATTTTTTTGTGAATTTATCCAGCTTTTCTGGTGAGTATTATTTTGTTACTGATCTTGCTGCCAATGATTTCCAGATTATGGAAATCCTCAGTGGTAGAATCGCTTACGGCCCATACTCGAGGTTTCAGTTCAATCATCCTGGCCCTGTGTATTTTTATTTCCTCGCTATATCGGAAAAAGTTTTTTCCTTTTTTGAATCGAATTATGCTCGTTATGTATTTTTTACCTATCTTTTCAATACAACTTGCCTTGGCTTTGTGTTGTATCAATTGACTAAAACTTTCAAATCTCTTTGGCCAGCTGTTCTTCTTTGGATTTCGTCCTTTTTTGTATGGAAAAGTTTAGGTTTTGGTTTCCTTTTCGAAACTTGGACTCCTTATGTAATGATTTGTCCATTTCTTGTTTTTATATTTTCTGTAGTCAACCTATCAGAGAAAAAATGGTGGTACCTTCCTATCTT